>NZ_JAXBME010000012.1 GCF_033963835.1 Cytobacillus sp. IB215665 | reverse complement strand
ACATGTCATGCCGTATATATCAAGATCTACCTTCTCAGTCTGTACACCGTAGCCGAGTTTATTTATTTTTGACACTACATCTTCCGGCTTCACTGTATCAGCATTATACTTAATTGTTGCAGCTTCCATAGCCAAATTTACATTCGCTTCCACACCGTCCATTTTGTTTAAGACCTTTTCAATTCGTGTGGAACACGCGGCACAAGTCATCCCTGTTACCCCCAATTTGATCTGGTTTTGGGTCGGGTTTTGTACTAATTGACTCTGCTCGCTCATATTGATCATCCCCATATTTATGATTTAGAGAACTGTTTAATTACTTTCATTAATTCTTCTATTGCTTCATCACCTGAACCTTCTTTTATAGCGTCAGATACACAGTGATGTGCATGTCGTTCTAATAATTGAAACCCTACATTTTTCAAAGCAGAATTGATCGCTGAAACTTGGATAAGAATATCAACACAATAACGATCATCTTCAACCATCTTTTGAATACCTCGAACCTGTCCTTCTACTCTTTTTAGACGCTTTATTAACTGATCCTTTTCTTTATCACTTCGGGGTGTCGCAAGCATTTTCCCCTCATCACTTACATGACAATCATTATCCATTGTGATCACCTCTTAGTTATATAGTATACCCCTGTAAGGTATATGTCAAGCGGATAATTATCTTTTTTCGAGACTATCTTCGACCTCATGTAATAATTGATTAAACCCTACCCGATCTATAAATTTTGCAAAATGCTCTCTCTTCTTGCCTTGTTGTTGATATACTGCTAATATATCGTCTATTGTTGTATATAAATCTTCTGGCGTAAGTTGGGATTTAAAAAGCTTTGCTACTTTTGCATCAACGCCTTTTGCTTTGCCACCAATGTATAGATCATAGCTATCTTTATTTTTTATAACGCCAATATCGTTCATAAGTGGTTCACCACAAGCATTTTGACACCCTGTATATGCTGGACGAACTGGAAATGGTACTTCTCTCCCAGCAATGCGTTTATTCAGTTCGATAGCTACAGGCATTCCTTCTTCTTCAGCGCCCTTACAAAAATTACAAGTTCTTAAACTCTTTACGTACATACCAACTGGATAACATGAAAATCCATTGTTCTCTAAATCCGCGACAACTGCATCGACTTCATTTTCTGCAACGTCTATATAGAGTTGTTGAAAGGTTGTAAGCTCTACCTCACTATCTTCCCCAATATGTTTAGCAAGCACCATTAATTGTTTGGAGGTAAGTTTTGCACCGAAGCCTACACCGCCGTTGACAGCTATTGTAATTAATTTCCCTTTAGTCATATTTCAGTATCTCTCCAATCTTTCAATATGTTAAAGTATCATGTTTACACTCACAATACTATACCCCCCTACAGTAATTGTCAATGCTTTTATTATTGTTATTTTCGAAAACGATGTAACCACTCTTACAACATTAGAACAGCTAAGTAGATTAATACGCGTCATCGTTGTTCATAATAAAACGTAGCCTTTTGCAGGCAGGGGTTAAGAAAAGAGCCATATAAAGAGCGAAAAAAAAGACCTCTGAGAGGTCATTTTGCAACTTCATTTGACAACATATCTACTTGATCTCGCTCTTCTTTCTTCTGTTTTTTCTTGTATATAATTTTCGAAAGTATTATGCTACATTCATATAAAAATAGTAACGGAATTGTAACTAAGAAGTCAGAAATAAAGTCAGGTGGTGAAATAGTAACTGAAATAATAACTAAAACGAAATAAGCGTATTTTCGTACCTTTTGCAAAACATATGGATTGATGATGCCAATACTCGTCAAAAACATAACCACAACTGGTAACTCAAACAAGATGGCAAATGGGATCGTCATCGTTAAGACGAATTGAAAATACTTTTCTGCCGTAAACATTGTATCAAACATTTCTTCACCTAAGCTTGTTAAAAAGCCGAAAACAACGTCAAGTATAACAAAATAGCCAAAGCACAAACCTAAGATAAATAAAATAAATAAAGCTGGGATGTATGAAAGTGTTATTTTCCGCTCATAAGGCTTCAACGCTGGCTTAACGAATAGCCATATTTGTAGAGCCAATATCGGAATTGTGCAAGCAATCGCTAATATTCCAGCAATTGTAAAATAAACCCATAATACTTCACTTGGACCTAATATAACTAACGTAATACTATATGGGTCTAGACCCATTACAAGCCAATTATATATATCTTTAACAAAGATAAATGCTAAAACAAAAAAAATGATAAAAGCCACCATTGTAATAAGTAGTCGTTTCCTTAGCTCATCTAAGTGGTCTACCAGTTTCATCTCTTGATCTTCCATCTCCAAACACCCGCCTCTGTTTCATCATCCACATTTCAAGAGGGTGACCCCTGAAGAATCTTCTTCACAATCCTTTATATGTTGTATATAGGTATCGCTACCTGGAAGGTTATACAATATATAGAGGCTAAGAAATCTAATCCTTTCATTATGAGCCACCCTCTTAAGGTCTTTATCACTACCTTTGTTGCTGCTCATGCTAGAACAGCTAGAAGAGGTTTATGCGATTGTCACGAATATTATAGAAGAAATACATGGATTACGAATAAATCAATCTTAAATAACCTTAATTAAGTATGGAACTTCAGGTCGCTTTCTTCTTTTTATCTTCTTCTAATTCGTCAATCACATCGCTAGTTAATTCTTTAGTAGATGTTTTAAATTCTTTCAGCGTTTGTCCAAAAGATCGCCCAATTTCAGGAAGTTTTTTAGGACCGAATATAACTAAAGCAATTACTAATATAAGTATAAGTCCCGGGACCCCAATATTTGTAAGCATGTTTATCCCCCCCTGTTTCCAATATATATTTCATGAAAAGCTTAGTTAAATTATATTATTATTTCCAACAAAAATGGATGAGGAACAGAGATTATTCACAAGAAATTCATATTTACTTATATTCATAAAATCTTCTTTTTAACCGAAAAATAAACTGTTAAATAAACAAATGGAAAAGATTGCTGTCCTTTTTCACTTCTTGATATGCAAAACCTTTTTTGTTCATACGTTCTATTAATGGTTTATAGTCGTTTTTGTGCTTTAATTCAATTCCTACTAATGCAGGTCCATTTTCTCTATTATTTTTTTTCGTATATTCAAATCTTGAAATATCGTCAGTTAGACCTAACACTTCATCTAGAAATTCTCTTAACGCCCCAGCTCTCTGAGGGAAATTAACAATAAAATAGTGTTGCAAGCCTTCATACATCATAGACCGTTCTTTAATCTCTTGCATTCTTCCGATATCGTTATTACCACCACTTATGACACAAACAACCGTTTTCCCACGTATTTGGTCTTTATAAAAATCTAATGCTGCAATTGGTAATGCGCCTGCAGGCTCAGCAACAATAGCATTTTCATTATATAATTCAAGTATTGTCGTACAAGCTTTCCCTTCAGGAACTAACAGTACATCATCTACGACAGCGTTACTTATGTTAAACGTCGTATCACCTACTTTTTTCACAGCAGCTCCATCAACAAATTTATCAATTGTATCAAGAGTCGTCACTTCCCCCTTTTTTCGAGATACAACCATGGCAGGAGCTCCCTCAGGTTCAACACCAATGACCTTTGTTTGCGGTGAAATGCTCTTTACATAAGTACCAATTCCCGAAATGAGACCACCACCACCAATACTAGCAAAAATATAGTCGATTGATTCATCGCAATCATTTAATAGTTCTACTGCCACAGTACCTTGACCAGCAATAACGTTCATATCGTCAAATGGATGTATGAATGGTCTATTCTCTAATTTACTGCATGTCATGGCTTCCTCGTAGGCATCGTCAAATGTATCACCTGTTAAGATAATTTCAACGTTCTCTTTCCCAAACAGCTCTACTTGTGATACCTTTTGTCTTGGAGTTGTTGATGGCATAAATATCTTGCCATGAATACCAAGATGTCTACAAGAATATGCAACTCCTTGAGCGTGATTGCCTGCGCTTGCACATACAACTCCAGATTCCAACTCTTGCTTTGACAAATGTTTGATACAATTATACGCTCCGCGAATTTTGAAAGAACGTACAACCTGTAGATCTTCTCTCTTTATATATATATTACAATCAAATCTTTCTGATAAGACTTCATTGCGCTGTAAAGGGGTATGAGTTACTACATCTTTCAATGTTTGATGGGCGATCATTATATCCTCGAGTTGAACACGCTTTACTTGTTGTTTAACTTGTTGGCTCATTATACAAACCCTTTCTGTAAGTAGTAATTACTTTAATACGTTAATGTTGTGATTGGAACATTATATCATGAAATATTTAAAATGAAATATATTTTCAGAAAATATTTTAAATTTCTCACCAACAATAAAAACATGCAATTATACTTGGGTTTGTCATAATGATTAACGGAAATGACATCATTAATCGCACCTGTTCAAAGTATTAGGTGCAGCAAAGCTTCTTATGCACTTTTTTACCTTATTACTTCTTCACTTCTCCTACGTTCATAAGTTAAGAAATAATAGTCTATATTGTTATCTTCATCCTTCAAACCTTTTGTCTTTGATTTCAAATCCCAGTCATCATCAGAAATGATAAAAGGAAAATACGTATCCCCTGCATATGTAGCATCAACAAACGTAACATACAGCTTATCGACATATGGAAATAGTTGCTTATACAGTGTCTCACCACCAAAAATAAATACTTCCTCGGTGTTAGCTTGTTCTTCAATACGAAAGATGTCATCGATTGTATGAATCAGTTGAACACCTTCTATTTCTATACTTCGATCTTTCGTTAAAACCACATTTTTTCTACCTGGTAACGGTCTCCCTATAGAATCAAATGTTTTTCTTCCCATAACTAAAGTGTGACCCATTGTTATACGTTTAACGTGTGCTAAATCATTAGGAAGGTGCCACGGAATGCTGTTGTTTTTTCCAATGGTACGGTTTTTATCAAATGCAACAATGATTGATAACATCTAATTTCCTCATTTCATTAACGGTAAGCTACGTATATATCTCGTTGTTAACGGGGCATTTTCCGCAAGAAGCTCTCTCGTTTCATCACTTGTATAGTACATAGCAAAAGCTTCTGCAAAAAATTCTTCTGGATAATCATTAAAATATGGTTGATTAGGAAATATGGTAGACACTTCCGAATTCCAAGCTGCCAAAAACTCCATACTATGTCTAATGTTATCAAAAACAATCGCATCAATCGAATGCGCTAACTCGTGCAATTCAAGGTTGTGAGAACCGTGACCTTGCCCTTTATCACTATGTCCTATTTTTACAAGTACGACGTAATTTCCTCCCATTCCAGGAACACTATCCCACTTCATGTCAGTATCCACATAACCTCTCGGTCTCACACCTGCTAGGTGGTTAGCAAATGGTTCATTAACAATCGAACCATTAAACAATTTTACATATACTTTGTTATTAACTAATTTCTGCATTATTGCAGAATCAATTCGGTTAAGCGATTGTATTATATTAAGAACTGCTCGTTCGTCAAATTCCTCATTTGGAAGTAGTAGAATCTCTTTAATATATTCATAGTTTGATAGTTGTTGAACAACTGTCATTTCATTTATTGGATGATAGTTTTTTAGTAGTACACCATATTGATTAGCAGAGGAAGGGATCGTAAGGAAGGGGACAAATATACATAATAATAGCGTCATTTTTTTCATCATGTTCAATGGTGCCTCCCCCCAACTTGAAAATCTAGTGTAATATATATGTAATCTTAGTGTAACATATATCATTCAGTGGAGGGTGTGCTCAAACTCTATTAAATTATGGAAATGAGAAGATGAACTACTTAAATATAAAAATAGCCAACCTAATTATTAGGTTAGCTATTTTGGTTTATGCAGTTTTAGCATTACTTGCTTCATGCTTTTCTTCTGATTTAGCGATAAACTTCGCACATGCAGCGTCACCAGTAATATTAACTGCTGTTCTTGTCATATCAAGTAACCTATCAACACCAAGAACGAGTGCAATTGCCTCTAAGCTTAATCCAACAGATGTTAGTACCATCGTTAACATAATTATTCCAACACCAGGAACACCTGCAGTTCCGATACTAGCTAATGTAGCTGTTAATACGATAGTAGCTAGATCAGCCATTGAAAGATCTACACCGTATAGCTGAGCAATAAATACTGTAGCAACCCCTTGCATGATCGCTGTACCGTCCATGTTGATTGTTGCACCTAATGGCTGAACGAAACCACTAATACTCTTAGGTATTTTTAAGTTCTTTTGAGCTGTTTCCATTGATACTGGTAAAGTAGCTGAGCTACTTGATGTACTAAAAGCAACAGCTATAGCTGGTAAGAAGTTTTTAACAAAAGTAATCGGATTCATTTTACCAAGAACTAATATAACTGAACCATATGTTATTGACAAATGTATGAATAGAGCTAATAGTACAGCAATGAAATATTTACCCATCGCAGCAATCGCATCAAATCCTTGTCCACCTATCGCAACCGCTATAAGTGCGAATGCGCCGATAGGAGCTAGCTTCATAACAACATCTACCAAGAACATTAATATACTATTTGATTCTTCAATTATCTTTTTAATAGAAGGTACTTTTCCTTCAAGCTGTGTAATAGCAAAACCTATTAGAATAGAGAAAAAGATAATTTGCAACATGTTTCCTTCAACCATTGCTTGAAATGCATTAGTTGGAATGATATCGATTAATGTATCCATAACCGGTGGTGCCTCTTTTGCTTCTACTTCTGTATCTTCACCTATAGTTAATCCATCTACTAGACCTGGCTGTAGAATATTACCTACAGATAAAGCAATTACTAGTGCAATAGAAGTAGTAATTAAGAAAAAGATAACTGTTTTAATCCCGATTCGTCCTAATTTTTTCGGATCACTTATTCCAGCAGTTCCTAAAATTAGTGAGATAATAACAATAGGTACTACTAATAGCTTAATTAAGCCAATGAAGATTTTACCGAGTGGAGTTAAAATGTAAGTTTCTGCTGCGTCAAACCATTGAGGAATTCCGATATTGAAAACTAACCCGACGAAAATACCTAATGCCATACCAATTAATATTTTTTTTGTTAATGACATAACTTCACCTCTTTAATACTTTGTTGTGTTAAAAACTATAGGGTAATAATACTTATGAAGATGAGGATACCAAAGTCTTCATGCTGCTTTTTTATTTTAATACATGTGAACGATTGTTGTCAATTATCAAAATATTATGATCTAAAAAATATTATTTTGTCGAAATCACGATCCATATTGTTACAATCAAGCAGCTTTGTTACTTAAGTATAATAAACTACTGAATAATTCATCTTAAAGAATGTATATCTATCCATCAAGAAAGTAGTTTTTCACCTGAATCATATTTAATACTAGTTTCCTAAATAGTTTTTTAATATAGCAAAAAACAAAAAAATACGTTGCTTTTGAAAAAGCAACGTAAAAATCGACCTTAGGTTTTCCACCGTGGTGGGGTATTTTTGTCCCAATATATACTACCTAAATCGTTGTGTGTTTGGAATGTATCTTGATACGTATGGTAGTGAAAATTGAACCAATATCCGTCCAAAGGTGGGTGATCTCTTCTGACATGAAAACGGACAAGATCCTTATTTTTCTCATTATCATATATGTTAAATATTTTTTCTCCATAGCCACCAGATGGACTTTCTGTAATTGATAAATTATGCAATTTATAATCTGGGTATTGTTTAGTTAAATCTAGTATTACTTCTTCGATTTTGGGTAATACAGCTAGACGAAATTCATCCTCGATAACAGGACCAATTTTTTGTCCAAATTTCTCAAACGACTTATCTTCAACAGCAGTCATCGTCGTTTCGATAAATTGTTGTCTATTATTCTCATCATCTTCAACCTTTAACTGGAATAGGTGCTCCTCATCATCAGCTGTCAGCTCAGAGTTAACTAAATCTTGCTTCGATGTGTCATTGGATTTAGAAACTGGGACTGTTAAAGATGGCGGTGGAGTTATTAATCCAAATGTACATATGGTGATTAAGATGACAAGTGTTTTTCTCACCCACAGTGGCATTGTAATTCTTCCTTCCTTTTTAAATAAATCTACTTTTATGTAAATGTTTTCATTCTATTATTCCACATGATGATCATAATATATTAATACGAGTTTAGTAGTATAAATGTTTCATTTTTAAGTTCGATATATTAATAAATATTATAGCACAAATATTATGTAGAGAGGAGGTTTCAATTATGGAAAGTGATATTGTTTATTTTGTATTATCTATTGTCACATTGGGGTTTTTAACTTATTTAAACATAACTGACTAACTTTGTGATAATACAAAAAAAACAACCTTCATAAGCTGCGAATAAGCTGCATTTCAACTTCAACTTATTCACTAAAAAATCTTATAGCAGTAAAGAAATAACCGGTAAACATACTAACATAAAGGCTGGTGATGTTAGTAGAGTTTTGGGACGACTCAAATGTATGTCGAGTCGCCCCAACTTCGCTTATGATTGTTTATTTTTCTTTCGAGCTGAACTTTTCTGATAATTTCCAGTTTCAGCTGAAGTAGTCCCTTGCCCCTCCACATCAGGAGAGCTTAAACCGATCGTTGCAGGGTTTTTCTTATGTTTTTTAGACACTATAATCACCTCCATCTGTATACTTTAACCTACTTAACTAATTTCATTCGAACAGCAATTTATTTAACCAAACCTCGTACTTTTTTTATTTAACCAAAGGCTGTTTGCACCTTGATTGTTGTTAATCGTACAAAGAGCTACAATGCTATAACGATATTGAAAAAAACAATTTTGAATAATCACTATGAGAACATCACATAGTGGCATGAATGTAGCCAAAGTGAAATTTAGCTGTTTTTCGTTTTTCTACAATAAAATTAAACTTGTCAAACGTGTTACTTTGATAATGATCTTTCAACACTATTCTTCGTTTTGCTACGCGCTTTGCTTCAGATAACACTTCCGCTGTAATTTCTGAATAAACTGCTAAATGTTTTAAGCTATTAATACCGTTTGATTCGTTTATCGTTTTTTCAAACATTGGATCAAAATATACGACATCAAAAGAATCGCTCGGACACTTTTTTAAATATAGTAAATGATCGTAATGAACAACTTCAATCCATTTCATAGCATTGTTCATTTCTAATAATTGAGAGTTCCATTCATGTAACCCTCTCTTAACCAAATATGCTAAATAACGATTTCCTTCAACTCCTACAACTCTTCCGCTCCTACCAACTACATAACTTGCCAAAATACTATCAGAAGCTAGTCCGACAGTGCAATCTAAAAAAGTCATTCCTTCTGAAAGTTGCACAGCTCTAAGAAATGGGTCATCTAGTCCTATCATTATGCGTTTTAAACGGAACATAGCTGAGTTAGGATGAAAAAACACCGGCTCATTAGCAGTGATAGGATGTATTTCTAGTCTATTTCTACCTATCATTAGCACATCTTTGTTATAATGGTGTTTCAATTCCTTTATAGACGATTTTTTTCTATCAACATAAGAGATTTTTAAATCCCTCGCTACTTCTTTTGCAAGTAGAATACCATTTTCATCTGTTCGACCACCAGTTGTCGCAATCAATGTCATCACCTATTATTAATTCTTCTGTAAAATCTCATAAATAGTTGTAAGCTTTATTTAATCAAATAATATTAAGTGTACTTTCACGTACCATAAGAAAGAGGACGTCATATAGACATCCTCTTAACATGATTTATTAAAAGCAGATTGTAAGTTCTCCATAATCTGTTCCATCGCATGACCTTCAATTTCATGACGAGGAATAAAATGTACTACTTCTTTCCCTTTCAGTAGAGCCATTGATGGTGATGATGGCTCAAGGTCGACAAAATACTCCCTCATCTTAGAAGTTGCCTCTTTATCTTGACCTGCAAACACTGTCACAAGCTGATCAGGTTTTTTGTCATTATTTAATACAGCCTGCGTTGCAGCTGGTCTAGCTAGCCCTGCTGCACATCCACATACCGAGTTAACTACAACTAATGTAGTGCCTTGTGCTTCATCTAAAAATTCTTCAACTGATTCAGCTGTCAATAGTTCAGTAAAGCCTGCACTGACTAACTCTTGACGCATCGGTTTAACCATTTGTTTCATATATTCTTCATAAGCCATCGACATAAACAATTCCCTCCAATTACATTCCGATGCTTAAAGAATACTGTACAAATCATAGAAAATCAACTAATAAAAACTTAATAAAGATCCGTGACCGCACCTTTTGAAGCACAAGAGACTTGATGAGCGAATTTTCCTAAGACACCTCTTGAATGTAACTTAGGTGCTACCCAGCTAGCTCGACGTTTTTCTAGCTCTACTTCTGAAAGATCAACGGATAGTGACTGTAACTCACTATTGATGGTTACGATATCACCAGTTTTCAATAACCCAATTGGGCCACCTACTTGAGCTTCTGGAGCAATGTGGCCAACAACAAGTCCGTGTGTGCCTCCTGAGAAGCGACCATCAGTTAATAATGCTACACTCTCTCCTAATCCTTTACCAACTAAGATTGCTGATATTGATAGCATCTCTGGCATACCAGGACCTCCCTTAGGTCCTTCATAACGAATAACAAGTACATCACCAGCTTTGATATCATCATTTAGTACTGCTTGAGTCGCTTCATCCTCTGAATTAAATACTTTAGCTGGTCCAGTTAAGTGCTTTGTTTTCAAGCCTGATACTTTTGCAACTGCACCATCTGGAGCTAAATTACCTTTTAAAATAACTAAAGGACCCGTTGGTTTTAACGGTTCAGAAAATGGCGTGATAACCTTTTGGCCTTCTACTAAAGGTGGTGCCTCTACTAAGTTATCTGCTAATGTTTTCCCTGTTACCGTAAGACAATGTCCGTGTAATAGACCTTCATCAAGTAATACTTTCATAACGGCTTGTACCCCACCTGCTTCATGAAGATCTTGCATCACATATTGACCACTTGGCTTTAAATCCGCAATATGAGGCACTTTCTTTTGTAATCTATCAAAGTCTTCCAATGACAAATCGACATCAACTGAATGAGCAATTGCTAATAAATGAAGAATTGCATTTGTCGATCCTCCAAGCGCTAATACTACAGTAAAAGCATTCTCAAATGCTTCTTTTGTCATAATATCCTTTGGATAAATCTCTTTTTCTAACAAATGATAAACAGCTTCTCCTGCTTTCAAACAGTCTTCGCCTTTGAAGGAAGACTCTGCTGGATTCGATGAACTTCCAGGTAAACTCATTCCCATTGCCTCTATTGCAGAAGCCATCGTGTTTGCAGTATACATTCCTCCACAGGAGCCAGCCCCAGGGCATGCATGACACTCAATTTGATGAAGCTCTTCACGATCAATATCACCTTTATTATACTGTCCAACTCCTTCAAATGCTGAAACAATGTCAATATCTTTGTCATTATGTCTACCAGGTTTTATTGTACCACCGTAAACGAATACTGCTGGCACATTAGAACGACCAATAGCGATCATACATCCAGGCATGTTTTTGTCACATCCACCGATAGCAACAAAAGCGTCTAAATTTTCTCCGCCAACAACGGTTTCAATTGAATCAGCAATAACTTCTCGACTAGGTAATGAATACCTCATACCTGCTGTTCCCATTGAAATGCCATCTGAAACAGTAATCGTATTAAATATTAACGGTGCACCACCAGCATTTTTAGCACCTTCCTTTGCCTTGATAGCTAACTCATCAATATGAATATTACATGGAGTTACCTCGCTCCATGTACTTGCAATACCAATCATCGGTTTTTTAAAATCTTCATCACTAAAACCGACAGCACGCAGCATTGCTCGGTTCGGTGCTCTTTTTACATCATCACTAAGCGCTTTACTTCGGATACGTAAATCCTTGGACATATTATCAACCTCTCTTTGAGTATATATTTTAACAATATAGTTTGTTTTCATTTGTTTTGCAATAGTTTTTTTGTGAATTTTTTTAAAATACTGTAAATAAGTTAAAAGCTGTTCACAATGCTACAAAATGAACATAGGAAAAGGGCAAGATTCCAAAAAGTTCAATTGCTTATTTTATTGGATCAACCGCCAATAAAAACAGCCAACTTCTTAGAACCTAACCCTTTTTAAGTCTGCTTTATTTATGTTATTAAATTTTGACTACTTTCGCATTGAGTTATTTTTCTTACTATGAAGTAAATACGTATAACCCAAGCGGTCGTGGAAACTTGTCGCATTTTAAATGAGGTCAGTTGCATAAATTAGTCTTAATAGCAACAATGTTTACGAAAAGAGTCTTTCCTTAAAATAATTGATAAAAACAGATTGTGAACTCCCTTTTACGTAAATAAAATCAATGCTTATATTCATTCTAATGGGTGGCGTTAATTCAACACGAACAAGTTGCTCCTTTTGAAGCTCCTTTTTCACACAATGTTCAGGTAAAAAGCTAATTCCCATACCTTGTATGACTAAGTTTTTTGCTGTTTCCATATTGTCAACTTCCAAAGATATATTCGGTGAAATCCTATTCGTTGAAAAAATTCTATGGATATAAAGCCAATCCATTGAGCCATAATCAAAAAAAATGAGTGGGTATTTTGCAACTTGCTCTAACGTTATCGTTTCCTGTTTCAGTAAAATATGGCCGTTTGAAACAAACAGACTAATAGGGTCATCGTATAAATGAATCCCTTCAATTTCTGGATGAGTTTCTCTTCTTATAATTCCAAAATCAACTTCTTGATTAATTACTTTTTGTAAAACGTCTTTTGAATGCCCTGTTATTATCTTCATTCGCACATTGTTAAATTTAGCTTTAAAGTCAGGTAACATAGATGGTAAAACATTATTAGCTATAGATAATGCACAACCGAATTTTAATTCGTTCGGAAGCAATTCTTGCTGGAGTCTATACTTTGCTTCTTGATAAGATTGCAATATTTTTTGCGCATGGGGAAAAAAATATTCACCTTTATCAGTTAGCGACACTTTATTTCCTTGACGAAGAAATAGCTTAATATTCATTTCACGTTCTAGAGATTGAATTCGTGCAGAAACGGAAGGCTGAGTTAAAAATAACGCTTCTGCTGCTTTATTAAAGCTCCCAAGTTGACAAACATATATGAAAGCTTCAATATTATCAATATTCATACTCCCCACCCTTTTGTTTACTCACTCTTCTAACTTATCACTCTACTAAGTTATACTCTTGCTCTATACAGAAAGTAACTCATTGTTCATATTTGTTGCTATGTGGACGACCTTTTTTGCAATAATTTCAGTTGGGTCTACCACAATCAATTGTTTAGTTGATTGAAGTACAAGTGGTATTTCTGTACAGCCAGCAATAATTGCATCAGCACCAAGGCCCTTCACCTCTTTAGCTACAGCTGATAAGTAAAACAATCCCGTTTCTAGTTTACCACCTTTGATAGAATATATCCCTTTCATTACATCTGCTTGCATTTCTTTATTTAAATTGATAAGGGCAATGTCATATTTATTTAAACAATGCTGATACAAGTTAGATTGTAAAGTACCGTCAGTAGCTAATAAACCGACTGTGTTGTATTTGTGCTCTTGTAAATATTTCGCAGTTTCAATTGGCATATGGATCACCGGTATATCGACTGAGTTTATAACAGCCTTGTAGAAAAAGTGTGCAGTATTACACGCAATCATTAATAAATCTGCACCAGCCTCTTGAAGCCGTTGTGCAGATGCTACAATTGATGGTGTGGGATCTAAGCCTTCACCTATAATTGCTGATGTACGATCAGGAATTTGTGAGTTGCTATCCACAATGAGGTGAAGATGGTCTTGATCATGTTTAGCTGGCGTATTATTAATTATTTTATTCATTAAATCTACTGTTGCCTTTGGACCCATACCACCTATTATTCCTACTATTTTGCTCTCCATCATTATCACAACCTTAAAATAATCATTAAGTATGAAGTAAATTATAGTTTTATTTTTCTTCATTGACTTATAGAAAAGTTCTATTTAATGATAGAAACATTTAATGACCTGTATAATCAGTGCCAATAAAAAACCAGGTGTAATAAACTCTACACCTGATTTGAGTATATACATCTCCTATATTAAATCTTTGTTATTCCTGCTATCGGTCATTTGTTTCCAAACAGACCCTTTGGCTTCCTCCCCTTCTTTAATTCGTTCAATTGCTAGTTTCATTTGCATACTAACTTCAAATTCAGGATCATCTTGAGCTTCAATTAAAGCAGGCAACGCTGAATCGTCTCCAACTTCATACAAAAACATCGCTGCTCTCCACCGTACTAATTTGCTTGGATCTTGTAAAGCTTTAATCATTGCCCCAATCGCACTTGGATCTCCAATATCTGATAGGCAATCCCCAGCCGTTCTTCTAACTGTTATACTCTTATCAGTCAACGCTTTATATAAATATGGCAACACAACTGGTTTTTCTATCATGCCTAAGTAGACGGTAGCGAGACGTCGTATTGAAGCTTTATCATCATTTAATGCTTGTGCTAAAACTGGTATATCTTCCTCAGTTGGCTCCATTTGTTCAAGAGCAGCATACCGTTTAGTCCAATCAGCATTTTCTAGCATTTCAGGTGTTACTTTGTAACTGTTTCTTAACAAATGACTTGCTGCGGTATGGTCTTTATTCTTTGCTGCATCAACTAGTCTATTTAAGCGGTCTTCATCATAAACAGCTATCAGTTCCTCAACCACCTCTGATCCAACATCTTCAATATCACCATAACGAGTTCCATATTCCTGCCATTGTCTATCACTAACGACATTATTTACGGATGATTGCATTGTTAATACTGCTTCTTTAAATCGCTCTGGTAAGCCATATCGTTTTTCAGTTTGTCCATCTAATAATTTCACTTGCATCGGAATAAATTGGATCATTTGCACAAAGACTTTTACGTCCCCAAATGTATCAGCAACTTCTTGGCGTTTATCACTAGATTCTTCAATATCTTCCCCAAAAGCCTCCCTTACTTTTGGTAAGATCTCTTGCCAATCATACTTGGCATTACGTTCTACAGCTAAAAAATCAGCAACATGGTATACTCCTTTCACACCATCAATCGACAAAATGTCCTGAATGATTTGTGGTGCACTTTCGCTATTCTCTCTCTTATAATTATTACTTTTTCCAGAGGGTAATTCTTTGTTTAAGATAATTTTCATTGTGTTTGGACTAGGTGTTGGTTCAATTGTATTGATCTTCAAACTAATCTCCCCTTTTTTACTACAAGTATAGTAAAAATAATTTTAACATACGTACGTCCTTCCAGCCATTACACTCACTCCTTAAAAAGTTGTCCGATATATTTCTACAAAAAATGAGTAATTCTACTGTTAATTTGTCATAATTATTCCTATTCATAAATATTAATGATATAAATAATGCCCCTCTTTCTAAGCTCAGGTAACTTAACTTATTGCAAATGACACTTTATTGGAATGGAGGCCAAACATGAAGTTATCTACAGGAACAAAGCATAACTTTGTTATGTCATCAGTTGCCGCCACTGTAGTATTAAGTACGTCATTGCCAATTAACACAGCTGTAAATTACGATATTATAAGTGTACAGGAACTAAAGAAAGAACAATTACGATATGGACATACTGGGCAAGCAGTGAAAGCACTTCAACTAAAACTTAAAAACCTGGCAATGTACCATAGTCATATTGACGGGGTTTATGGTAAGAAAACGAAGGAAGCTGTACAATTATTTCAAAGTAAATCACAGTTAGCTACAGATGGCATTACCGATCAAAAGATGTTAACTAGATTAGCTAAGCTTGATACACTCCAAAAGCAAAAAGTTCTTTCATACGGTTCCACGGGTGAAGATGTATTACAATTACAACACCAATTACAAAATCTTGATTATTATGAAGGACAGGTTGATGGAATATTCGGTCCACTAACATTAACAGCGGTAAAAACATATCAGCAACGTAATAAGTTGACAATTGATGGCATAGCTGGACGACAAACATTGCAACACCTTGAAACTAATAAGAATAAGATTGGTAAAACAATATATATCAAACCAGCAAAACAAACGACAGTGAACAGTGTTGATACATCTTTGATTACAATTGCACAAAAATACATCGGTAGCCCATATGTTTGGGGTGGAACTTCACCAAGCGGCTTTGATTGCAGCGGCTTTTTAACTTTTGTATTTGATCAAAAAAACATCAAAATCCCTAGGACTGTAAGTGACATATGGAATTTTACTGTTGACGTCCAACATCCAAGTATCGGTGATATTGTTTTTTTCGAAACGTATAAACCAGGCCCTTCTCATGCTGGAATTTACATTGGGAATAATCAATTTATTCATACTGATTCATCAGTTGGCGTTACAGTTAGTCATCTCAGTAACACCTACTGGAACGCTCGATATTTAGGAGCAAAGCGAGTTGTCCAATACTAAGAAAGCTTCTACAATATCTAATATATACGTCATGATGTGTATGTCTACTAAGCTAGGAATAGATTTATTATTTCCATCAGCAATCATCATGACATACAAAAAGTCCAACTGTAAAAGTTGAACTTTCATAATACATTAGAATGTGAATGACACTGTAAATTGTGTCCCTACAACCAAAGGTGTAGGTGTTGAAAAAAGGCTGTTTTTCGCAATAAGAACCAAACACATACACAACTAGATTTCCTGGCACTTTTCTTCCGTACAACAATGAGCAACCATGTAAAACTACTATCTATAGTACTAATTTGATTTTAATAGCAATAAAGTTTACGAAAAGAGCCTTGAAAAAACAATACTTTATTATGTTTTGAACTGGTGACCTTTATCAAAAGTTAATTAGTCGGAAGTTGTTTTCAAACGGGATCTAAGTTTTAGTTCAGCGCATTCATAACTAACAACCATAGATACAATTAATCTCCATAATTTAGAGATTCATTTAGTTGCTTCTATGACTTCAGATAATTCTTCCCAACGTTCCATCAACTGTTCTAATTGTTTTGTAGTATCCTCATGTTCCTTCATTAGCGATTGAGCAGTTTCAAAATCACTTCCAGTTTGTTCAATTTGTTGCGTCAAATGTTCGCAAGTTTGCTCCATTTCAGCGATCCGATCTTCAATTGTTTCCCACTCTTTTTGTTCCTTATAAGTTAGCTTCCGGATTTGCTTCTTTTCTTTTTTCGTAACTTCTTTTTCTTTTTGTAATTCTTTCACTATCGACTTTTGAGTACGCTGTTCAAGAAGTGCTGTGTATAAACCAAAGTGTGTTTTCACATGTCCATCACCTTGAAAAACGAGAATTTGCTCCGCTATTTTGTCCAAAAAGTATCGGTCATGTGATACGGTGATTACAACACCTGGGAACTCATCTAAATAATCTTCTAATATTGTCAAAGTTTTAGTATCAAGGTCATTTGTTGGTTCATCGAGTAATAACACGTTTGGTGCATCCATTAAAATCTTTAATAAAAATAATCGTTTTCTCTCTCCACCAGAGAGTTTGCGAATTGGTGTACCGTGAGTATGCATCGGAAATAAGAACCGCTCTAGCATTTGAGCAGCAGAAATTGTGTGACCATCTAACGTTTCTATAACTTCCCTTGACTCCTTCACATATTCAATGATCCGTTGATTTTCATTCATTTGAAAGGTCTCTTGAGTATAGTATCCAATTTTGACAGTTGGACCAACTGAGACATTTCCACCGTCAGGAGTTGTTTTTCCTGTAATTAAATTTAGCAATGTAGATTTTCCAGATCCATTCTCTCCAACGATACCGATACGGTCTCCCCGTTTAATTAACAGGTTAAAATCTACTAAAATGTTTTTGTTCCCGTAAGATTTGGTAACACTTTCTAATTCGACTACCTTCTTCCCTAGACGGCTAGATTGTAATGATATATCCAGTTTACTTTCATTTGATGTAAATTTACTATTTTCTAATTCCTCAAAGCGTTTTATTCTTGCCTTTTGTTTCGTTGTTCTTGCTTTTGCACCTCTTTTCATCCAGGCTAGTTCATGACGGTATAGATTCTGACGTTTTTCCTCACTAGCTTGTGTTTGTTCTTCTCTCAACGCTTTTCCTTCTAAAAAAGATGAATACCCCCCTGAATAACTATATAAGTTACCGTTATCCAACTCCAGGATACGATTTGTAACTCGATCTAAAAAATACCGATCGTGTGTTACGAGCAAAATAGCTCCATTAAACTTAGCTAAATAATCTTCTAACCACATGATTGTTTCATAATCTAAATGGTTCGTTGGCTCATCTAAAATTAACAAATCAGGTTCTGCTATCAATGCCTGTGCTAATGAAACTCTCTTTTTTTGTCCCCCTGATAGCTCCCCAATTTGTTGTGAATAATCTTTTATACCGAGCTTAGTTAGAATTGCTTTTGCATTTGAATTTGCTTCCCAAGCATTCATTGCATCCATACGTTGCTGTGTAGTAAATAACGCTTGTTGGATTTTTTCATTTGTCGGTTCATCTGCTAGTTTTAATAAAATTTGCTCGTACTCTTTTAATAAGTTAATAAGTGGCGTATCACCATGAAAAACTTGATCAAGCACTGAATGGTTTTCTTTAAATACTGGTTGCTGAGCTAAATAGCTTATTGCATAGCCTTTTGAACATATCATTTGACCTTCATCAGGAATTTCTTCTCCAGCAATAAGCTTTAACAAAGTTGATTTCCCAGTCCCATTTACACCAATGACCCCGATTCGGTCACCAGACGTTATACTGAAAGATATGTGTTCGAACAACGTTCTTTCTGTATAGCTTTTTGTGAAATTTTCTACAGTTAGTAATTTCATAGTTGACCATTCCATTCCTCAAAAAATTGTTTTAAGTACTTTTCTATAAAACCATGCCTTTGATGCGCTATCTTCTTTCCTTCTTCCGTGTTCATTTTATCTGAAAGGCGTAATAATTTCTCATAAAAATGGTTAATTGTTGTACCTTGCTCAAATCGATATTGTTCATACGTCATACTTTCCCTTATCGGTATGTCAGGGTCATAAAGTATATGTCCCTTTAAGCCACCATATGTAAATGCTCGAGCTATACCGATCGCACCTAATGCATCTAATCTATCTGCATCTTGAACAACTTGACCTTCAAGCGATTTCATTGGAACTCCATTTCCGCCTTTAAACGAAAGTGAGGTAATGATATCCATTATATGTTCACTATCAACAGATCTTACTCCGTTTGAATGCATAAAGCTTGTTACGTGTTTAATTGCAGCTTTTGGATCATCCATAATTTTGTCATCTATCGTATCATGTAACAGCGCAGCCATTTCAACTATAAGAAGATTTGCCTTTTCAATTTTCCCAATACGTAAAGCCATGTTTCTTACACGGTGTATATGAAAATAATCATGACCAGTTCGGTCATCAACTAATATTGATTTCACAAATTGTTCAGTAATTTTTATCATTTCTGCATGCATTTATATATCACCTGTTTAAATTATTGGACGTTTGACACTATATAACTTGTCTGTTGTAATAGTAAAACCACAGCATATTTTCTTCTATAATACAATGCAACAGACAATTTAATGATACAGCGATTTTCGCAAATTTTGATGCTATAGAGGTTAATATAGGATAGCATCAATTTACTCGTCTATATTTAAGTATACGAAAAACAACTTCTGTGGGAAAAAAGCCAATTTTTTAAAAAACCGACATAAGCCTATTGCTTTCTCAACACATTGTAACATGACGGAAGGATTATTGTGGAATCATTTTAAATAAGGACATTTGACTAGCAACATGCATATAATAATGAAGATTTAATTTTCGTGCGACACAATATCAAGGTTCTCTTGTAATATTTGTTGCTTTTAAACTTCCCTTAATTTCATATTATTTTATGGGTAAAGGCTCTTTTCGTAAACTTTGTTGCTATAGTTCCTATAATTGAAGATAAAAATATCGTTTTTATTCAACAGTCATACGTGTTTATTTGTTAGTAAAGAAAACAATATTCTATACGAAAACAGCCCTGTTAAAAGACTTGTTAATTATTCTAGTTATAGAACATGTAATATTATGGTTGTCCCCAAAACTGACTGGAGCTCATACACCCTTTTAATGCGTCATGTTTAGTCTTTGTTAGTTTACAGGTAGGTAGATAGAAAAATTGAAAGGATCTGGTTCAGATAAATAAAAACAATTGCTTTCACCGACACCCTCCCCAAA
This sequence comes from Cytobacillus sp. IB215665, assembly GCF_033963835.1. Lineage (NCBI taxonomy): Bacteria > Bacillati > Bacillota > Bacilli > Caryophanales > Bacillaceae > Cytobacillus > Cytobacillus sp. IB215665. The sequence continues at coordinate 156,505 of NZ_JAXBME010000012.1, read as the reverse complement.
AGCAAACAACAATAGGCACAGCTTGGTATGGACGTCATGTAATTATGATTGTCTGTAATCCAACAACAAACCAATTCGTTTCATTACACTCAAGCTTACATGCACCTATAGAGCCTACCAATCCAAATTGTGCTGAAACTGTAGCTCAATTATTAAGTATAGGCTATAAAATTGAGGCAAGCGTAGCACTTTCTACTCATTTAGTGCAATATATACTAGTGTTATAACTTTATTTACACATATGTGTCCCTTAAAACAACATTAAAACTATATGTATTTACCTTTCATAATTATTGGCTGTATCATCGGTTATTGCTTTGCATCCAAATAAATAAACATGGACACAACAATAGTTTCGTCTCATTTTTTCTTCTATAATATGATGATAATCATACAAGACTTCCTTTTATTATCGTAGTTTTTTATAAATAACAACAAAGTTAGAGCCTAATTATTAAACCAGCTAATTCCAATTGTGTCTTCACCTGTATGCACACCTAGAGAAGTAGAAAATGGGAACGTAAGTACATTTAACGAAGGAAACAAACTTTCTATTTTTCGTTTTAATACCTGTGCTTTATCACTATGTAATCCATATAATAAGTACACTTCTGAGATTTTTGAGTTTTGGATTTCTTCTTTCAATATAGTAAGGAAGCGATGTAAGGCCTTCCGTTCTGTGCGCACTTTGTCATAGATTGCTAATGTACCATTGTTAAAAGTGATGATCGGTTTAATTTTCAACAAACTACCAACCACGAATTGGATACTATTTAACCTTCCACTTGCATATAGCTGCTCAAGACTACCAACTATTACATACATTTTATTTTTATCTACTAGTTTTTGTATAGTAGATACGATGTCATTAATTTCTGTGCCTGCTCTGTTAAGTCGAATTCCTTCAGAAATTAAAGCTGTCATTGGATATGAGGTAACTTTCGAATCAATTATATATATTGGTTTTTGGATTTGTTGTGCTGCTTGAAAGCTTGAAGAATAAGTGCCACTTAATTTCGAAGAAACATGAATTGAAATAATGTAATCATAACTGTACTGTAACTTTTCATACAATGCTAGAAATTGACCAACCGATGGTTGGGAAGTTTTCGGTTGGGAAGTTGAAGATTTTAATTTATTATATAACTCATAAGGCGTTAGATCCACACCATCCCGATATTCTTGATTATCTAAGATAATTGAAATTGGTACTACGTATACATCAGGGTGATGCTGTAATTCTTCATCAATGCAAGCTGAACTATCCGTTATCCACGCTATTTTAAGCATATTCCTTCAATCCTTTCTCTTCATTGAACAACACAGCTATTCACATTCTTTAGATATTTTTCTAACTAGTATTTATTGTAATATCGATATTTTTTATAAAAACTCATATAACTTAGCACTTTTCGTAAACTTTGTTGCTATTGTTACCAAATTAGCACCATTAAAAGTGGATTTATACGTTAGCCATCGTTGTAAAGAAGAAAAGATGCCAAGAATACCAGTTTTGTAGATGTTTATTGTTTAACTCAATATGATAACAACCTACAATTTTATATTTAAAGTAGGGCATTGTGTTACCCCACTTCACAAATGATAATTTTTAACCTATTTAACCTCACTTAAATATATAAAAACTGCACCTTCATAAATATCTACTGTTATTTTGAAGGTGCAGCTTTTTATAACGATGGTTGTATTACAATCGATAGCTCAATTATTTTAGCAACTGCTCAATATTATCTTTTATAGCAGATGGTTCTACTTTAGGAGCGAATCTTGATACAGGTTTGCCACCTTTATCAATCAAAAATTTGGTGAAATTCCATTTAACTCCTTTTGAACCTAAAATTCCAGGTGCTTCTTCTTTTAAGTATGTAAATAACGGATGAGCATTCTCTCCATTCACATCAACTTTCGAAAACATCGGAAATGTTACACCATAATTAATTTCGCAAAAGCTCTCAATTTCTTCGTTAGCACCAGGCTCTTGATTCCCAAATTGATCACAAGGGAATCCTAATACTACAAGCCCTTTATCTTTATATGTTTTATATAACTCTTCCAATTGTTTATATTGTGGAGTAAAACCGCATTTACTGGCTGTATTAACTACCAATACTACCTGCCCTTCGTAATCATGTAAAGATTTAGCTTCACCCTTTATTGTTGATGCAGAAAATTCGTATATAGACATCTTTATCCCTCCTGTTACTATTGTATAAGGTGTTTCATGGTATATCAAATGATTAATTCTATTAAGTCTTTAATTTCATAACTGTTGAAGGGTGCAAATTATAAAATCAATCATTTCAATCAAATCATCAATATTTTCTTCATACATAAAACGGTCAAATATAATGTCCGTACGATGCGTGTATAAGGTTGGATGTTCACTTGGATTATGTGATATTGTTTGATGATAAATATACTCCTGTCCCCACACACTTTGGACGATTTTTAAAGCATGTTCAGAATTACCCTCAACTGACTTTGAACATTGTAAAAACCCTATACTTATGCTACAACCTGGTTTTTGCCCTGGTGTTTGTAGCAATTCTTTACTAAGATTAGCGACATCCATAGATAGCTTCATGTATGCAGTTGGTGATCCTTGTCTGTCTTTTAATTGAAAGTTTATCTTATAAGATCTTGACATCGTGGCAAGATTAACTAAATCATCCCGATTTATCACTTCGATTGTGCCATCTAAATCAAGATCATATATTTCTCCTTCAAGGACAACCTTTAGATTCTCAAAAACGGTAGGGTCGAATATAATTCCATTTTTCATAATACTAGAATAAGCCCACCGCATTACCATCTTCATCTACATCCATATTTAATGCAGCTGGATTTGTTGGTAACCCCGGCATAGTCATCATGTTTCCTGTTAAAGCAACGATGAATCCTGCTCCGATAGATGGTTTTAGTTCTCTAACTGTAATTGTAAAATCTTTCGGTCTGCCACCCTTTGTCGGATCATCTGATAAAGAATATTGAGTTTTAGCTATACAAACAGGTAGTTGATCCCAACCCAGCTGTTCGAATTGAGCAATTTGCTTTTTAGCTTTTGGTGTAAATTCCACCCTTTCAGCACCGTAAACCTGTGTTGCAATTGTATTAATTTTTTCAGCGATTGACTCATTTAGGTCATATAACGGTGAGAACTGATTGTTATTAGATTCCATGACATCTAATAATTTTTCTGCTAAATCCACACCACCTTGACCACCTTTTTCCCATACTTCAGTTAAGGAAACAGGATAGTTTTGGTCATTACACCAAGCGATTAAAGAGTTGATTTCTTCATCAGAGTCAGTGACAAATTTATTTACTGATACAACAAACGGTAACCGAAACGCTTTGACAGTTTCAATATGCTTTTGAAGGTTTTCCAACCCCGCATTTAACGCAGACACGTTTTCCTCTTTTAAATTATTTTTATTTACTCCTCCATGCATTTTTAACGCACGGATCGTAGCGACAATAACTACAGCAGCAGGGTCAATTCCTGCTGTTCTCGCTTTTATATTAAGAAATTTTTCTGCTCCTAAATCTGCCCCAAAACCAGCTTCAGTTATAACATAATCCCCAAGTTTAGAGGCCATTTTCGTAGCGATAACACTGTTGCACCCATGTGCGATATTAGCAAAAGGACCACCATGTATAAGCGCAGGAGTGTGCTCAAGTGTTTGTACTAAATTAGGTTTAAGTGCATCTTTAAGTAGTAAGGTCAAGGCGCCTTCTACACCTAAATCTCTAACTGTTACAGGCTGTTTATCAAAATTATATGCAACAACGATATTTGAAAGCCTATTTTTGAGATCATGTATATCTGTTGCTAGACAAAAGATAGCCATAATTTCGGACGCAACCGTAATGTCAAAACCATCTTCACGTGGGACTCCTTGAATAGGTCCACCCAACCCGATAACGACCTGACGTAAAGCCCGATCATTTAAATCAACTGCACGTTTCCAAATGATTCTTCGTTGATCGATTTTCAGTTTATTCCCATGATGAATGTGGTTATCAATAATAGCTGCAAGTGTATTATTTGCTGTAGTAATCGCATGTAAGTCTCCAGTAAAATGTAAATTAATATCTTCCATAGGGATAACTTGTGAGTAGCCACCACCTGAAGCTCCACCTTTGATCCCCATAGTCGGTCCTAAAGAAGGCTCTCTCATTGCAATAATTGCTTTTTTTCCTAATTTAGTAAATGCTTGCCCTAGTCCAACTGTAACTGTAGACTTACCCTCACCAGCTGCAGTAGGATTAATAGCCGTTACTAATATGACTTTACCTTCTTGCTTCGTTTTCAAACGATCCATAGCATTTAAAGAAATCTTAGCTTTATAATGACCATATGGCTCCAATTCTTCTCGTGTCAGATCAAGTTGGTTAGCTATTTCTGAAATCGGTTTCATTTCTGCCTTTTGAGCTATTTCAATATCTGATTTAATTGTCATTTTTGTGCTCATATGTATCCCCCATATTCATTCTTTTTATGAGTCATTTTACAAATTTATTGTACCACTTCTTAATAATTCAAGTAGAGAGAAAAGTGAATTATATTTAAATAAAAACTAAAATTGCATTGATTATTATTGTAATACGGCTAGCGTTTTATCGAATCATTCCTGCTAAAGATAAAGACAATAAAAACCCTATTCGTGATTGTTAGGTTTCGTATCGAATGTTGTTTTTTTAACAACCAGTTCGTTTTATAACTACAGTTAAAGTCGTTTTTTCTTTTTTTGAACCGTATAAAACCTAAGGTTGCATGCGTAATTTAGTAAATTTAGCAACAAAATATACCCAATGATCCTGTTATTTTGCAAAATAGCAACAATGTTGCGATAAAAATCCTAAATAAGTGAATACAATTTTTCATTGAATAATTTATTAATAGTTTATATAATATGAATATTTACATAAAGGAGTTGGATCCGATGCCAATTAATATTCCGCATAACTTACCAGCTAAAGAAATACTGGAGAAGGAAAATATTTTTGTAATGGATGAGTTAAGGGCATATTCACAAGATATTCGCCCTTTAAATATTGTGATATTAAATATTATGCCCGAAAAAGAAAAAACAGAAACAAGGTTGCTAAGGCTGTTAGGAAATTCACCTTTACAAGTTAATATAACTTTACTAAGACCAACAACACATGAATCTAAGACGACAAAAAAATCACATCTCGACCAGTTTTATAGAACTTTTGATGAGATTAGAGATAAAAAGTTCGATGGCATGATCATTACAGGTGCTCCTGTTGAACAACTTTCTTTTACTGAGGTAAATTATTGGGACGAATTAAAGGAAATCATGGATTGGACTACTACAAATGTCACATCAACACTTCATATTTGTTGGGGTGCTCAAGCAGGGCTCTTTCATCATTATGGTGTAAAGAAATACCCCCTGAAAAAGAAATGTTCTGGCATTTTTCAACATCGACGTCTTTATAAAAACATTACTCTTTTACGTGGTTTCGACGATATATTTAACGTACCTGTTTCTAGATATACAACCGTAAAACAAGAAGAAATTGAGGAAATTCCTAATTTAACTATTTTATCTACATCTGATGAAGCAGGTGTTTGTCTCGTCGCCTCAAACGATGGAAAAAGGATATTTCTAACTGGACATTTAGAATATGATGAATACACATTGAAAGAAGAATATGATCGGGATACTTCGAAAGGAATCTCTATTCATATGCCAAATAATTATTTTCCAAATAATGATCCTACAAAACAACCTATTCATTCTTGGCGTTCACACGCAAATTTATTATTTGTAAATTGGCTTAATTATTATGTATATCAAGAGACACCTTATATTTGGGAATAACAAGTCCTGTTAATAGGAGTGGATGCCAATGAATCAACAATGCTTCATTGAGTTAGCAGGTGGTGTATATACACACCATAAATTTTATAGCTCCTTATCAAGAAATAACAAGTTTGATCTTTTTTGGTCATTTTTTACTAGTGACTATAGTTATGTTAAATCAGTCTACGCGGGGATCGAGATTGACATTTTACAAAAAACTAACAAACATAGTATCGAACATATCTTTCCTCAAAGTACTATGAAAAAATATTTAGCTATGAAAAAAGCTAACGTCAATGTAATTAAAGGTGCAACTGTAAACCCTCTTAACTTTGCTGCTGCACATAAAAAAGTCAACTCACACAGAGGACACCTAACATTTGATATTGAAAATGATACCGTTATACACCGCTTAAAATTGAGTGTACCACATAACTACACTGATTTTGGTATTGACTATGAAAATGAATGGATTGTTCCGCATGTGAGTAGAGGTAATATAGCTAGAACGATGCTATATATGATGTTAGTTTATAATATTCAGGAGTTGCATATGGATCACTTACATACTTATCGGTACTGGGCAAAATGTGATCCCCCTGAAGTTTGGGAAATTGAGTATAACGCTTGGGTTTTAGAGAAGCATCATATCTCTAATTTATTTGTTACTGATGACATTGAGCAAATGGTGAAATTACTAGATGATGATCATTTATTTCAACATATACTATGTAACAAGTGATTTTCAATCATAAGAGTTTGGGACCTACACGACGATTTAAGTTGGATTGACTTTCGACCTATTTTAGCAAAACTAACCTTTTTACTTGAATGAATACAACAAATAAAAATATTTTAAAAAACGGACAGTCGCTTTTCTATCGAGATCGTTCGTTTTTTATTTTTTCTGAATTTTATTAATTGTTTTACTTTTTGTGCCTTTTTACCTTTTTACCTTTTTTCATTAATCAACAATCTTCCTTTTGAATATATAAATCATGTCGTAATAAAAAAGAAAGGAAGATCGAGAAATGTCTATATTGAAATTATTTACACTTTTTAAAATGACTCCTGAAGAAAGAGTAAAACATGAGGCTATAAAAAAGAAAATAGAAGAAATGAAGCAAAAACAATTAACATACTGGCGTTGGCATATTTAATTTTCATAAGGCTCAAAAGCATGTAGTAATGCAATTGAGCCTGTTAATTATCATCGTGTAATCTACACCGTCTTATACTTAAAGACTTTATAAATCCGCCACAGGTGTTCGTTGATTCATCCAACTCCATTCTGTTTCAACCATAAAGCGGTTTGGCCACCCTTCTTTTATCATAGGCCAATCTGCAAATTGTTCTATACTTTTACAAAAAAGCTCGGCATTTTCACTGTTTGGGGAAGACAGTAACTCTTTTGTTAGTTCCATAAAATTTGTAGGCTTGTTGTCAAGTTCACTTAACACTTTCATGAACCATTTATGATAAGGATACAATACTTTGTTTTGAGCCAATATTAACCTTCCGCCAAATAGGACGAGTGATGAAACGATGTGCATCATCAAATATTTGTCATTCCTCTTCTCAGCTTCTGCAACATACCATCTTGCTGCTTCAAATTGCACATAAAATTGTTCTATCTTCTGTTGTTGTTCGTGTACTGGATATGTTGTTATTTGTTGTAATATCATGTCTAATTGAGGTATTTTTGAAAAGCCAATGATGGCATCTTGAAATGCAAATCTTGCTGGCTCACTTCCGTGATGTGCAACATCTTCTAAAAATTGAAGATTTACTATTTTGCCATCTACATAGCCACCTTCATAATCACATTCATCACCGGACCAGTAAAATAAGTCATGCTGCTCCTTACGTCTTTCAAATTCTTCATCTGTAGCTATTATAATTATATCCACATCCGAACTTTCACTAGCGTACCCTTTGGCAACTGAGCCACCTATTAACAGTGCTCGAACTTTGGGGTCATCTTTAAATTGTTCACTTAGTACTTGTACTGCTTTTTTATGATGTTCGTACATTAGTCCCACTCCTCTATTAATAGATCATTTTCTATAGCTGTTTGTTTGAACTTTGTTTCTCACACTAATGCTCTGAAAGAAATACACACTCTTTATTGGTATCCACTTCTATTTCTTAATACCAATAACATCAATCAATCCCTAAGAACCAGTTGTTTACATGATAAAACAACACGTAATAATCATATGCCTTTTGTTCCGCAACAAAATCACCTAACTTTAACAAAAATACAAGCTCATTTTAACCATTATTATGATAGCTATCAATAGAATTAAACGATCACATTTGGACAAATCCGACTTATGGCTGTGCTTAAATTTTCAGTGAACAGATTTTTAACATCAATAAAAATAGGCCACAGTCATGTGGCCCTAATCAAGTACTGCTTATAACAATCGAATCGCAAAAGGAATTTGATACTCTTCCCCTTGATATGCTTTTATAGCTCCTATAACTGTAAAAATAAAAATGTAAATTCCGACCAACCATATAGTTAAAAATCCTATAATGACTAGCATTAATAGCATACTTATTAAACTATAAATGGTGTATGATATGAAAAAGTTAAAATACATCCTTCCATGGTAATCAACAAAAGATGATTCATCCTTTTTAATTAACCAAATAACCAGCGGACCTAAAAACACTGTAAAAAAACTAATAACGTATATTACTGCTGCTAACATACGATCTTCATTTGATGGCAAGTTGTCACCTCCAAAATATTATTCAATATTACATACGTATGAATATTCAATTAGTTACAAAAATATGTTTTTTTAAAATTATTGATTCAAGTTATTATGAACAAATAGAAAGCTTATTCATCTTGTAAATTAATCAAGCCCTTTTTATGAACTTTGCTGCTTTTTCAACTACATCGAGTAACTCATGTATATGATATGATTTATATACCCTTTAATAGAAAAGATCCATAAAGCTCCTATAACGAAAAGCAACCATGCATACGAAAACAGCTTTGAATAACAATAGGAACAAATCACCAATTTGAACTTTTGAGACTAAATAGGAATAATACACAAGCAATTTGACACTGCATGAATATGTTAATGTTGATGAGGGAATGGAATCCACCCTCATATGATTAAATTTAAGGAGTGATAACATGGTTGATGGTGTTCGTTCAGGAGGAATATTTGCACTCGTAATTGTCTTATTTGTACTGTTAATTATCATTGGCGTCGCTTGTGGCGGTGGGCTTGGTTACGGGTATTAATAAAATTCCCAGAAAAGTGAGAAGGTATGGGCAAGCTACAACAGGTGGATAGTAATTTTTCTAGCCACCTGTTTTTTTATTACCTCGGTTATTAGGTTGCTTAAACCTCTATATAACAGAGGCTCTATAAACGAGTTTAACAGCATTATTTTTCACTTTTATTTATAAGCATAGATACCCACATGAAAGTCAGGGCTTGCTTTAACTCTTTCGGTAAGCTGTTAATTTGTTCGTCTTGGACCTCCTTTTTATATATCCCATGACCATCTACAATGTCCCAATCATGTGCCTTTGCTAAGTTCTCAAATTCCCAAGGCATCATCGTGTTGCATATGACTTTTTCTCCAAATAGTCTAGGATAGCTATGTTGTCTAGGACCAGCAGTAGGGCCTAATATACCTGCACAAAAAAAGCCGTTAGGTTTTAAGACACGCTGAAATTCTAATAACACATGCTTTGGGTCTTCAGTCCATTCAAGACAATTAATAGCGATAATGGCATCTACTGAGCTAGCTTTAAAAGGAAGTTCTCTAGCATCAGCTTGTATAAATGTTAACTTTTCCTCATTATTAAAAAGGCTTGCTTTCTCAATCATCTCTTTCGATAAATCAATACCTACCACTTGATAATTTTCTTTCGCTAGCTTCTGTGAACCATAACCGTCTCCACAGCCAATATCTGCAACAACCCCACCCAATTTAAAGTACTTTTTTACAAATGGGATAATTGTTTTCCGGCTACCATCTTCCCACATTTGTTCACTTCTGTTATTCCAAAATTCAGCTTTTTTATCCCATTCTTGACCAGATCGATGATGCCAATTAAAATCCTCCACTACATAAACCTCCTATAATTACTGTTATATTATTATTCGCCAATTTAATTATAATTCCTTGATTAATAAAGGTTTAGCTGTACAAACTAAATTTGTAAGTTTATAGATGAAGGATAACATCAACTAATTGACACAAAAATAGTAAGAAAGAAGCTGATATGATGACTAAAAAAATGAATTACGGGAGCAAGAATCAAAATTCACCAACTAATGGTGAAGTACCCGGTAAAATAGTAGCTGGTGATAATAGCAAGGGCAATAAACGGAATAAAGACCAAAGAGACAAATCAGATTTGTACGAATAACAAAAGTTGATATGATCCAATGAGAGCTTGAACATCGTTTTCAAGCTCTTTCTTTTTGGCTGTTTTCTTAATGATTGTTGTTTTTTGTATTAAAACCAACTAGAGTTCGAGCATCTTTTCTTCTGTATAACGATAACTAACAATATAAAAACACTTTTTTGGTACTAAATTGATAACAATAGCATCAAAGTTTACGAAAAGAGCCTTCTTTTTATCAATGCTCCTGTCATCTATGATGCCGTTTATACATGATTAAAGGTAATTTTGTTCTAATAATCAAACTAGATTTAACTGTATATCATTCTCTAAATAACCATGATAAAAGCTTAAACCTCTTTAACCGATAGATTTTTTTACGTATCCTCGAAGTTCAACATATCCTTTCACATAATCTACTGTTATAATCATAGAGCGATCAAAATTAAGGAGAAGAAATATGAAAGTAGTTATAGCCGAAAAACCAGACCAAGCCACTAAATTAGCTGCTCCTTTTTCCTTTACTAAAAATGATGGTTATTTAATGGTGAAACCAAATACTACATTCCCAAATGGAGCTGTTATCACATGGGCGATTGGACATCTTTGTGAATTAAAATCACCTGAGGAGTACCATTCAACATGGAAAAAATGGGATAAACTTACACTGCCAATGGTACCTAATAGATTTGAATATAAAGTAACTAAATCTAAATTAAAACAGTTTAATATTATTAAAAATATATTGAAACGTGCTGAAGTTCAAGAAATCATTATCGCTGGAGATGCTGGACGAGAAGGTGAATTAATTATACGTACAATCATCAAACAATGCGGAGTAAGTATACCAATGAAACGGCTTTGGATTTCTTCACTAACTCAGGCTTCAGTCATGAAAGGTTTCTCCTCTTTACTTACAGAAGAAGATACGAGACATATTTATTTTGAAGCTTTAAGTCGCGCCTGCGCAGATTGGCTGATTGGTATAAATTCCTCAAGAATTTATACGATTCTACTAAAAGAAAGAGGGATCCAAGATGTTTTTTCTATCGGGAGAGTTCAAACACCTACCCTCGCTTTAATAGTCAAAAGAGAGCATGAAATAGCTAATTTTAAACCAGAAGATTTTTGGGAGGTCGAAGCTCAGTTTAATTTTTTGGGACAGTCAATTAAAGCTAAGTGGCATAAAAAAAACGAAACTAAGATTTATAATGAAAACCAAGCGATCGCTGTAGCTGAATTTTGTAAAGATAAAAATAGTATCATTTCAGATGTCAAAAAAGAAAGAAAAGAGTATCAGCCTCCATTTCTATTCAATCTGTCTGCACTTCAAGCAACAGCAAATAAAACACTTAAACTTTCACCACAGAAAACATTAGATATATTACAAAAACTATACCTGAAAGGAAATATATCGTATCCTCGATCAGATTCACAGTACCTCACAACAGAAGAAGCTGCAGTTCTACCAACTGTACTATCTCGCTTAAAAGGTATAGAGAGATATGAAAATTTATTACCCCCACCAAATGGGTCGATAATTAATAATAAAAGATATGTAAATGAAAAGAAAGTAACTGATCATCATGCTATCATTCCTACCGAACAGATACCTGATCATACAAAGTTAAGTTCAGAAGAGGCTAAAATTTACGATTTAATCGTAAGACAAGTAATAAGTGCCTTTTATAACAATGCTATTTTTAATTATACTACTATACATATATTAGTAGACAATCGTGCTACTTTCATCGCAAAAGGTAAAGAACAAATTGAAGAAGGTTGGAAAAAAGTTATAAACCATCCACATAACCAGTCGGATGGTGGAGATCAAATCCTCCCGATCATAGAAAAGAACACAAAAGGCACCGTTGCAAAAGTAAATGTAAAAAAAGGACAAACAAAGCCACCAAAAAGATATACTGAAGGTAACTTGATTACCCTAATGAAAACAGCAGGGAAACATTTAGATGATACTGAGTTAGAGAATGTATTAGCTAAAACCGAAGGGCTAGGTACCGAGGCAACACGAGCGGGAATTATAAACCTATTAAAGAATCGTAATTATATAGACATTAACAAAAACCAAACGATAGCTACCGCAAAGGGCATGCTACTAATAGAAGCTTTAGGAGATAGTATATTGGCCTCCCCAAGCATGACAGCAAAATGGGAGCAAAGACTTTCAGAAATAGGTGAGGGTTCTGCTTCACCCCGAAAATTTATTGAACAAGTGAAAAAATTATCACAGAATATAGTAGAAGATGCTCAGCAGCACAGTCACAGTTGGTCATTTACAAACATTCCTATTGAGACGGTCGGATCGAAGCAGAAAAAAAGTAAATTTAATAAGAAAAAAATATCTTTCGGTAAATGTAAAATGTGCAATGGTAGCATTCTAGACTTCGGAAATTTCTACGGTTGTACAAACTATAAAAAATCTAACTGTAAATTTACAATTTCTAAGAAAATCTTAGGCAAAACGGTATCTCAAACAAACATAAAAAAGCTATTAAAAACTGGTGAAACTAACGTTATAAAAAACTTCAAAAAAGATGGTAAAACGTTTGATGCTATAGTTTTATGGAGTGATCGCGACAAGAGGATCGTCTTTAAATATATGAAATAGGACTTGATATGGCTATAGGTACTACTCCCTGCCATTTCAAGTCCTTTAAGTTATAATTGTTTTTACGAATAAATCTTTTTCTTTACTTAAATCGATCATTTCATTTTGCACTTGCACTAGTGGATTTACTGGATCAAAGCGATTTATCAAAATTATTTTTGCCTGTCGACCATCTGTTAAATAACATCCCTGTCCGACTGTTGTATCCATCATGTGAAATAGAAAAACAAATAAGATATTTGGATCAAACTTACCGAAAATATGATCATTCATTTCCTTAATCACTTTATAGAACGGGGATGCAACACGATATATACGATTGGATGACATCGCATGGAAAACATCAGCAACAGCAACAATTTTGGAAAAATAATCTATTTTATTTCCTGTTATTCCATAAGGATAACCTTCACCATTTTCACGTTCATGGTGCTGAAGAGCAACTAAACTAATTTGCTCATCAATACCTTTAGTATTATTTAACATGTCATAGCCGTATATGCAATGATTTTTTATCTCTTCATATTCATCTTCGGTAAGTTTATTAGGCTTTTGGAGTATGTCTAATGGAATTTTCGTTTTGCCAATATCATGTAACGTTGCTGCAAGTGTAAGACGATGTAACTCCTGTTCATTTATATTCAGCCACTTGCCGATCAATGTTGCAATCACTCCAACACCGATATTGTGTCGATATGTATAGTCATCCTTTTTATGCAATTCATTAAACAGATAGAAAAGATTAGGAATTTCTGCAGCCTGCTGTATTGTTGGAATGATGTCTCTTTTAATTTCATAAAGAGGAATTTTATGTGAATTTCTTACCTCTGTAAAAATATCCTTTACTTGGTCTACCACTTCATCAATTTCACGGGAAACAACTGTGATTTTTTTGTCATATATCGAGTCAGTGCGAAGTTTAGTAGCATGTGATTGTGTATTTCTTAAATTGCTGAGCATCTCATCTATTTCTTGAACTGTTAGTGGTGTCAGCCTATTCTCTTTTTGTACAAATGATCTCATTATAACACCTCTCTATATTTGATTGTATCATAATTTCCAAACCCTTCCTATCATTAACAGAGTCGAAGAACTATTTTTTACTTTATTTACAATATAAGATACTTATGTAAAGTTCTTATTTTTCTGTTATTTCTGTCTATTTATCTTGACGCAATAATTTCATTGGTGTATATTTAAGACATCATTTAGCAGAATGTAAGATTTCATCATCTTAGACAGCTATTGATATTACAAAGCTTCAGCTTAATATATTCCGTTAATTGATAATAAATTATTTTGTAGCACTTTTGTGCAGGAAGTATTAGGAGGAAATAGTATTATGCAAAACGGGAAAGTAAAATGGTTTAATAATGAAAAAGGTTATGGGTTTATTGAAGTTGAAGGTGGCGATGATGTATTCGTTCACTTCACAGCTATTCAAGGTGATGGATATAAATCATTGGAGGAAGGTCAAGAAGTTTCCTTTGAAATTGTTGATGGAAACCGAGGGGCTCAAGCAGCCAATGTTGAAAAACTATAAATTCAGATTCATTCACATAAAATTTTTTTGAAAAAGACTGAATCATACAGTCTTTTTTGTTTTGTAAATTGGCCCTCACACTTTATGAACAGGTTGCTCTTATATTAATAGTTGCTTTTAACTTTAATATGATTACGCAAGCTACTCTCCTTAACATCCTATCTCCGACACTACAATGGCGATCTCATAAATTTACTATGCTAATCTTAATCCTATGGCATCAATGTTAACAACATGATCTTATATAAAAATATTCAATTACAGTGAATAATCGTCTACTCTCCGACTAACTATATAGTCAGGAGGTGTATGTATTGACTAAAGAAGAAAATGAAGTATACACAGGTTATAATGATATTCAAGATCTTAACATGTCAATTCAAAGTGCACAAAAAATAGTAGGACGTGCCACAATGAGTATGGATGAAGAACAACTAGAGGGAGCTACTCAGGCTGTTTCAGAAGCACGTGCTAAGCTTGTAGATGCAAATGCAAACTCAACTGGTTTTGATAATGAATTTTTACAACAGTCAGAGAAATTATTATCACAATGTGAAGAGCAGCTCAATGAAGCAAAGCAGTAATTCAAATCATTTTAGTTTGAGTATTTACTTCACCTGATTGGAAAGGTTCAACATAACGAACTGGGATATTTCCCATTTAACGTAGCTAAGATAAACATAAAACCGCAATTATGCGGTTTTTTCCTCGTAGGCTTATTAGCCATCATCTCCAAAATAATTAAGCTAGTAATCCCTATCAAGAATTGGCATATTACGTTCAAGCTCTTCATTATTATCTTTCCCACATTGATATAATTGACCATGTGACAAATTCTCTCCATATTTCTTTAATAAGCTACCAACTGTACAAGTATGAATACAAAATGATTGTGCATACGTTTTCCCGTATTCTTTTCTAAAATTACTTTTTACAAAACAATCTTGGCAGTACGTATCGAGGATTTCACTTATCTGTTCAATAATTAGTTTTCTTTCCAAAGTATCCACCCTCCTTGTCATAACTACAATACATATATATGTTATGATAAGTTTTAAATTTCTACATTACTGTGAATGACTATCCCTTCCAACGCTTGGCTAGCAAGCTGATCAGCCTCACCATTTTGCTTTCTTGAAATTGGTTCGTAATGAGGACGAATACCTAATTGGCGTATCTTGTCCTCTATTTTATCTAACCATGTATTATATACCTCATCAAAGCATGGCCAATCACCTGAAAGCTGATTAAGTACTACATGTGAATCTCCACGAAATGTAACAGAGATGTGGTGAATACCTAACTCTTCTACCTGCCCCAGTAAATACCACAGCGCTGCATATTCAGCTTCATTATTTGTTTCAATTTCTGAAAATAACGCATTGGATCTTAAACGATATTTTTTATTGTTTTGACTATAATAAATAACTGCACCAAGCCCTGCTTGTTTGTTATTGTTATCATAACCACCATCAAAATATACAATTATATCGCTTGGTTCAGTTTCTAGTTCTTTAGAAAGCCTAATTAACTCCTTTTTCGTCCATTTTGTATCTTTTTCATCATAAAATAATAACTCGTTTGTTCGTCCAGTACGTTCGAAGTCTTCACTGATTGAAAGAGCAGCTTCCACACTAATTTCTTCAGATGTTAATGTTATAACTTGCTTATTGATTGTTTTATACGTCCATTCTATTTTAACTTTCATTTCTTCACCTCTCACCTTCGTTTTGTTCAACTATTGAAATGTCTTTTCGTAAGTCTTTTTTCGTTAAATTTATGCTGTGTTATTAAAAAATGTTCAATTTAGATGAGAAGTTTTTGTAAAACCGCATCAAAGATACATCGAACATCAGATATTTATGAATTTATTTCACATTCCGAAAAACATCAATCAATTGGAAAATAACTAAACATAAACACAATTTTTGCATTCCCTATTTTGTAGTATGTATGATACACTACAATTTAGATTTTTATTTAGCTTGAGAAAGGAAGAAAGAAATATTGAGAAAGTCCGTAGTTGCAGATGGTGCTCTATTGCTTATAGCTTTCGTATGGGGTACCACTTTTGTTCTCGTGCAAAATGCTATTTCTTTTTTACATCCATTTTCCTTCAATGGTATTCGTTTTTTTATAGCAGGAATATTTTTATTGTGCTGGCTTATTATCTTTAATAAACAACAATTAAAACAGCTAAATGCACCTATGTTCATGTCTGGAGTAATATTAGGTATTTGGCTATTTCTTGGTTACGCATTTCAAACATTTGGTTTATTGTACACAACTTCATCTAAGGCTGGATTCATTACTGGCCTAAGTGTTGTACTTGTTCCTATATTCGCGGTTTTTTTATTAAAAAATAGCATGACACGTAATGGAATAGCTGGTGCTATACTAGCTACCATAGGTCTTTATATGCTAACGATGGGTGACGAAGTGTCAATTAATCGGGGTGATATTCTTGTACTGTTTTGTGCTATATCATTTGCGATGCACATTATATTAACAGGTAAATACACGAAGCGCTTCCCGAGTTTAATTCTAACTGTCACACAAATCTTAACGGTGGCTTTTTTATCATTATTACTAGCGTTTCTTTTTGAAGATTGGAATAATCAATTACAAATAAACATTTTACTTCAGAAGGAAGTATTTATTGCTTTAGTAATTACTTCAATCTTTGCAACAGCATTAGCTTTTTTAGGACAAACTTTTTTCCAAAAATCCACTACTCCAACTCGAGTTGCGTTAATTTTTGCAACTGAACCAGTATTTGCATCCTTAGCTGGATTTCTTTGGGCAAATGAGCAATTAAGCCGCATTGCAATTATTGGCTGTATTTGTATTTTTAGTGGCATGGTGCTATCAGAATTACCTGAAAGGAAAAATAAAGAAGTGAAATGT
The DNA here is from genome assembly GCF_033963835.1 of Cytobacillus sp. IB215665. Taxonomy (NCBI): domain Bacteria; kingdom Bacillati; phylum Bacillota; class Bacilli; order Caryophanales; family Bacillaceae; genus Cytobacillus; species Cytobacillus sp. IB215665. The sequence continues at coordinate 139,184 of NZ_JAXBME010000012.1, read as the reverse complement.
AGTACAGGAGTCGAGTAAAAACGCTCCTGTTTTCTTTTTGTGTTAATTTTTAGCCTATAAGAAATTACATAAGGTTTTTTATGTAGGCAAATCGTACGGCTTCTTCTCGAGTTTTAATGTTATTCTCTTGGAAAGATTCTAGTAAAGAGACAAAAAAACTTCCATCAAACTCTTTTTGTACCTTCAATGTTATTTCTATCGCTGAATTAACTAGTTCATCTGTTGATTTTGTGTATTGCTGTCCGAATGTAATAAATCCTAGCGCATCTTCTCGGAAATGAAAGCCTTTATTAGTTAAGTATTGAATGTATTCATCAACTGTAAACGACTTATGTTTTATCATTATGCCTCAACCCTATCTTGATTTGGTTCGAATCCACCAAAAAGTTTGGATAACACATTCCTTATATTAACGTAAATTCCTTAAAATATCTATTCGTTTTTTCAATGTTATGCTCTAACAATATTGTATACATGATGATGTAATAAACACTGAGGAGACATTATACAATAAAATTAATGAATGGCTCTTTTTCTAATTGTTAATATCGTTCCTAAACTAGAATATGTTTTACGCAATAGTCATTGCTTTACTAAACAAAAGATGCCCCCTAACACTACATGTATATGTGCTTACATCATAGATCGTAGAGCTACAATGATAGCGAAAAAAGCCTAATGAAAGGCTCTTTTCGTAAACTATGTTGCTATTTTTACTAAAAAGGACTATGTGATGAGTTTTATTGTATTACGTGCTTATGTATTATAAGAATAGCAACAACAAAAACGAAAACAGCCTAATGAAAAGAGACTAATCTATGTACTATTTGATGAAAGGTCCATTCATAATAAATGATGAAGTGGATAAAATATTAGATGGAGGTGAAGTTGTTGACTAAACAAAGTAAAACGAGAGGGCGAGTTAGTTCAGGAGTAAATCCACAAGGTTATGGACAAGAATCAGCAGCAAACAATTCTCCAAAAAGCAAACTAGAGAATGCTGCAAAGATGAAAAACACAAAATAACAACATGATCATAGATTATAAGCATTCGGTATGCTATCTATAATAAAATAAAGGCACCCCAACAGTCAGCATTTTATGTATCAATTACAAATTGTTGACTTTGGGGTTAAGTGTTTATGCTTACTCTATTACAATTACTCTTCTTTTTTACGGTTTTTCATTTTGTTTGATTCAACTTCTGCATATGACGCAAATTCATTGTTATAGTCATTTTTCTGTTTAGCGTTATTATTTCTTTGTGCATTTGCATTACCTGCTTTTGTTTTTCCCATTTTATCGTACTCCTTTACGGCTATTTAGGAGGTCGATCAAACCTCCAAGCTTAGTATAGGAAATTTATACGAACATATACTTATTAATTTTTTACAAATTCATTGTCATCATACGATATCCAATCACTCCAGCTACCCACATAGAGTTTAATATTATTATAGCCAGCTTCCTTTAAAGACAAATAATTTGGGCATGCAGTAACGCCAGACCCACAATAGACGATTATATTTTCATCCTTGTCGAGTTGTGAGAACCTGCTTATCTGCTCATCACTCATTTTCCACATGCCATTGGAATGTAGACTATCCTTCCAAAAATAATTAATAGCTGATGGAATATGTCCAGCAAGCTGATCAATAGGTTCTTCAATTCCTGCATATCTACTATTTTCTCTCGAATCAATAATAATAGCGTCATTGCGTTGGCTATGTACTTTTACTTCTTCCATAGCTACCAACATATCATGCTGAATACGTGGAGTAAAAAAACTCCTTGTTACTGTTGGTATATCCGTTGTTATTGGCATGTGCCCTTCTTTCCATGCGGCATATCCACCATTCAAAATTTGTACATGCTTTAATCCAACATATAAAAGCATCCAGCAAAAACGTGATGCAAAGGCTCCTCCTTGATCGTCATAAGCTACTACCCTTGTATGTTGATCAATTCCTGCTGCATGTAATTTTTCACAGAATTCTTCAATGTTTGGCAGTGGATGACGGCCTCCGTGCTTTTCAATAGGGCCTGATAGGTCCTTATCTAAATCAAAATACAATGCGCCTGGGATATGCCCTTGTAAATAACTATTTAACCCTGCCGTAGGGTCTTCTAAGTGAAATCTACAATCAATGATTCGAACATTGGAATTATGTTTGTGTAACCAATCGACTTCAACAATATGTTTCATGTCCTCTCTCCTTTCCATTGATATAAACTCTCATAGAAGCTAATGGGTAAAATAAGCAAAAAGTTATACTCCATTAGCTCTCTTCTTCAAAAAAGGAAATCAGTTAATGAACTTAAACATGTTGTCAATTACATAGGCAATTGTTCATTACTCCTATTATTTCTACATTAAAACAATTCGCATTGATTAAACTTATGCTAATAGCTCTTGGTTAATAAAAGTAGGTAATCACTTATCAAAATTCTGTTCATCTAAACGAAAAAACTATTACAAATTACCTTGAAAATTGTCCCTTCCGTAGGCTCTTTTCGAAACATTGTTGCTATTGTTATCAAATTAGTAAAGTGGTTTTATATTGTTAGCCATTGTTGTACAGAAAAAAAGATGCCACGAACTCTATTTGTGTACATGTTACTTCTTAATACGAAAAACAGCAATCAATGCGAAAGCAGCTTTTACGTAACAACAACGAATTACTGACCGAATTTATTTAAAACCGAGCTTTTGTGCATACTCTTTCACCATCGTGTTAGTAACATATTTCCTCGTAGGACTGACTCCTTTACTGGCAAGTGCATTTATTTGAGTAGTTACTTCGTTAATGCCATCAACAGAATAAGGTTGATTCGCTTTACACAATTCAAGAGCCTCATCAATTAAAGCTTCTCTTTGATTGTCTAATTGTACAAAAATCTGAATATGGCGATGCTGACTTTGTGAATGACTCGTAATTGCTTTGTGTACTTCTGACATGAGAGTTCCTCCTAAATATCCATATTACTCACTATAGATTGGCGTATTTCCTGTAACAAGAATACATCTACATTATCTGATAATGCAAGAATTATTCCTTCATAATAATCTTCATTTTCGTTTAATAACTTTTGTAGAGATGCTTGTACATACTGTTCGAAATTATACTGGTAATGGCTTGTCACTTGAGTTTTCATAGTTTCTAAAAAGCTAGGTATAGTCCCCTCTAATTGCTTAACTATTTCATCACTCATTTTTTGTTTGCCATTTTTTTCGAAGAATGTCTTTGCGTTTTTATACATCCCTATTACTTTATTTTTGTTGATTTGATCTCTAATAAAAGGATAGTGAAAAGCTGGTGTAGGAAACTCAAACTCACTATTTATATTAAATTGTAAATGATCGTTTATTCCCGCAACACGAGTATTTATATCCTCTAATATTTCAGCAACTTGTTTTCGTAAAAATGCTTCAACACGTAGACTAGTTGCCCGTATTTCCTGCTCTAAATCGAACGATATTGCTGACAGTAATTCCTCTAATGCACCTTCCAATTTCACTTGAATATTATTACCATCTTCACGTAAGGTCGAAGGGTTAAAACTTTCTTTAAATAAGTCTGAAAAACGTAAAAAATTCCGTTGTTGAATATAATAGACTAATTCTTTTATTTCTTGATCAATTGACCGCCTTTGATTGTCGATCTGGTAAGTGCTAATAATAGATCGAATGCTTTCTCGTTCATCTGTTGCTGCCAACAGCTTGCTATTTTTTTCTTCATTACTTGTAGTTGCTGTTTTGATATAATCATCTAACATATTTTTTACTTTCTCTATATCCGTGTAAGCAGAGCTTATAGTTATCTCTGCTAGTTCTTCTATGATAAATGTTTTAAAATCCCGTTCAAAACGTAAGATTCCTGAATAATCTTTCATCTCACTACCATTATCATTAGATCCTTTTTGTTTTGATGTTAGCGCCTTATGACTAGAGAGTGGATATAGACGTGGGTCTCTTATACCGTAAGAGACAAGTTGCTCGTCTACAAAGTTCATAACTGAACCGAGTTCCTCTTCTGAATGTGCCAAATCTGATGCGTTAACTACGAAGAACATTTTATCCATACTAAAAGTATCTTTCACTCTTCCAAGTTGAATTATAAATTCTCTATCTGCTTTGGAAAATGCATGGTTATAGTAAGTGACAAATAGAATAGCATCTGCATTTTTAATATAATCGAAGGCTACATCTGTATGTCGAGCATTAACTGAGTCAGCGCCTGGTGTATCTACCAATGATATACCTTGACTTGTTAACTCACTATCAAAGGCAAGCTCAATCCATTCAACGAAGCACGCCTTTTCTTCCACAGAAACATAGTCGGAAAAGGCAGCAAGGCTAGTCGTGATGATAGAGCCTAAATTTTTGAACATTGTATCATATCCACTACAAACTGCATGAAGAAATGAATAATGTGATTGATCTCTACTATCAATAACTTGCTGGCGATATGTACCTTGCTTTAATAACTTAATCGCATCTTCCAAATTGTTAGCTTTCAAATTAAATATTTTTAATGACTGTTGGACATCTTCAAAAATTTGTTGCCGTGTCTTTAATTTAACTTTTACCGTCCCGTGTGGAAATTCCTCCGATGGTGGGATAATTTTGTTAATCGTTGCTGTTGTAGGATTTGGTGAAACTGGTAATACCTTGTCTCCTAAGAGAGCATTTGCAAATGATGATTTTCCTGCGCTGAAAGCTCCAAATAATGCGACTGTAAAGTTTCTATTTTTAAGCCTTTCAGATTTTTCACGTAGCTCCTTAGCAACTGTTGCAAACCCAGTTGTTGCTGAAATTTGATTACAAACGTGGTTTAAGTATTTAATCGTTTCGTTAACGCGATCCCCTTGATTACGATTATTACGTAGCGTCAAGTTTGTATTATCTAAACTGCTTTGAATCACTTGGCTATCAGTTACTTCACTATTTTGATTTGTATCTTCCATTGAAGTAAAGACAATTTGTTCTTCCAATAAAGCTTTCAACTCTTCATTATCCTGAGGCAGTTCATTTTTTCTATGAAGAAGATTATTTAGAGATGTTCTATGTCTCTCTTCCATCGATACCAATTGATCAAGCCCTGATTTAGCCTCCATCAAATTGTTCTGCTGCTTAAGAATATTTTGTAACATATCAATTTGTGTACTTGTATGCTTTTTCAACTCAAAGATTATGTTACTAATAATTTCATTTGTGTCATCGCGGCACATTCTCTTAATCATTTGAACTACATCATTCGTATATGTCAGGACATAATCACCCGTTAATCTTGCTCCTTGTTTTAATACGTTTTCCAACATAGAAGGTTCGAGTGTAATGGAGAAAGTTTGAATGTCTCTCGTCAATTCATCTTCCCCAATAGCCTGTTTTTTACAAAATTCTAAAAAATAATCTTTAATATGCCATTCCAGTTGTGAAGAAATCTTATCCTTTATATCTTCAAACAGTACACCTAAGCGATCTTCCCGTTCTTTTGCAATTTTCTTTTTGGAGCCGAATATACCTATTTTGAAATCAGCTTGACCAGCTTCAATAAATGCTCTTGCATGTTCTCTAGTAGAATATGGCATAAGATATGCATTATCTAAAATAGCCTGTATGTCTTTTTTGCAATTTAGCTCTGCACTTTCCAATGCTTGTTGTTTCTCATCGATTTCTAGTTGTACATTATTTATGCTTGTTAGAAGTTCTTCTCGTTCATTTGCAGGTAACTGAGAAAGAGTTTTTTCAAACATATTTTGCTGATCTAATGTTTTGTTTACATAATATTGCAAATGTTCATTTAGTAAATTTTCAGCCGCTAATAAACTAGTTGTTACGAGGAGGCTATCCTTATCGTTGATTTTTTCCTGTAACAACTTCTTGACGCTAGCTAGTTCATTTAATGGATGATCCTTTTTCTTTAAAGACGTGTAAAATATACCATCTGCTTCAACTTTCCAATTAAAAAAAGATTTTTTTACACCGTTTGCAAAATCAAAAAAACTAACTTCCTGTTCCTGGTGTTTATCAATTTGATTAATGATTAAATATACTTCTTTTCCACGATCCTTTAATTCCTTTGCAAACAAAAAATTTTCTTCTGATTGTACATGGTTATAATCCATTACAAAAAATATCGTATCTGCGATGTGAAGAGCTGATTCAGTCGCCAAACGATGCGCATCATCAGTTGAGTCGATCCCAGGAGTATCCATAATTGATACCCCTATTGGAATAGAAGTTGTTTCAACACTAAGTTCAATAGATGCGACTGAATCACCGTCCTTACAAAGAGATTTTACAAGTTCATAATTATACGGACCTTCATATTGCACCACTTCACCACTATGAAAGTAAACCCGTGCATACTTGTTTCCCCTCTTTACTTTAACAAGGTTGGCACTTGTGGGAATTGGACTAGTAGGCAATAGCTGTTCACCTATTAATTCATTGATCATACTTGACTTCCCTGCCGAGAAATGGCCACAAAAACCTATGGTAAATTCCTCACTTTGAAGTTTTTTCATTAATTGCACAATTTTCAACGCGGTTTGGCTATCACCTTCATCATTAATTTTATGATAAATATCGAACAATCCGCTCGTAACATTTTGAGTTGTGTACTTCTTAACCCCTGTTTGCCCCATATACAATACCCCTTAACATTCTGACTGATTAGTTATTTTCTTATTTTACAATATTAAATAGGATGTTTCATAGTAAAACTAAAAATTATTCAGAAAAACCCCAGCGCCATAACGATTTTGAAATGGTATTAAAGTTATATCATTTGAACATATATTTTCCCATCTTTTAACTCGCCTCATATGAAATAGGTAATGAAATTATTGGCTTTAGCAAGGAACATGCTTTGTAGTCATATTTAGAACGAGCTACGTAAACGTTGATTTAATACTAATCTAATCGATCGATTTATAAGCTTGACTCATAAGATTAAATAACTTATTTTCTTTCTTAGCTTAGTTCCTTAGTATCTTTTCTTCATTAACATAATCATAATCACATAAGATTTCTACTATCGTAATTTTGTATATATAACAGCATAGTTTACGAAAGTGTCAAATAACAAGTACATGAGCATTTCATATGTACGTATATCGTTCTTCGAAAAACCCAAACATGTAAGAGCTGTTAAACAAGGAGATGAACATCGTTCATATAATTTGTTGCTTTTATTACAGAAATAAGACATCTAAAGAAATGTTTTGAACAATTTCAACGAATTATTCAATCAAGCTATGTAACGCTAGTTAAATGTGGTGTAACTCTTACAACAAGTGAAAGGGAAGATTATTGTGAAGGTGATTAGGAGATTTCAAATAAAAAGGACTTCCCCTGTTTGGAGAAGTCGAACGTTTTAAAGGAGTTGTTGTTGTGCATTATTATTATAAATCTAAAAATCATTACGTTCAGCACACAATTATTGGAATTATACGAGGAAATCTATTAAATTTATTAAATAACAGTATAGGTCATTACACAAATCAATATTATGAGGTAAAATAGTAATGGGTATATTTTACCCAATTACAATCCCTGAAATAAATGATGGAGGTGAATTCAGTTTGGCCACATTAAGTTCAAAAGTAACAGGTGTTTTAAACAGCACAATTCATGTAGTTAAAACAGTAGTACCAATAGATGTAACAATTGATAAACCAGCGTTATTCACTCAACCGTTACTGCAATCCTCAATGGGCGTATTAATTGGTATAACTGGGGATATAAGAGGAAGGTTAATAATAGAGGGAAACCCAACTGTATTTGGTGGAGTTGGTGAAATCATGTTTGGTATGCCTCTTGAGGGAGAAATGCTTGAATCATTTACAGGCGAGTTTGGTAATATGATTGCAGGTAATTTGTCTACACAACTTTCTCAAAAAGGGATCAATATTGATATTACACCTCCTACAGTGTTAGTTGGTCAAACAAAGATCTACGGCTTCGAAAAAGCCTTTAGAGTTCCTATTCAAGTGGAAACAATGGGAGAAATGCAAATCATTTTAATGATTGAAATGTAATCAAATACACAACAAAGCAAAACAATCGACATTTAGTCGATTGTTTTCTGTTTATAATCGCTTGTTTTTACATTAATTGTTGCTATTCGTTCTATGATATAAGCACCTTTAAATCAGTTATGGCGGTATCTTTTTTATTGTACAATTGTTGAGCTTTCATAAAACCATCCATTTGTCTATTGTTCGTAAAAGTAGCAATAAAGTTTCCGAAAAGAGCCATTTAATTTCACTTTCAGCCCAAAAACTAACTCCTTATGACAAAAGTCTCAAGCAGCCACATCAAATCTATTTAACTATTTCACATTTTTTTCACAAATTGTTTTTATTTTTTGTGATATTTATCACTGATAAATTAGTTTATCACTATTATCATAGTGTTTGTATTACATATGAACAATTTGTGAAACCCCAATAACTGTATGGATTTTACACATTAGTCTAGTAAGATAATAGTGTAATAATAGGAAATTTGTTCAATAACGAAGGGAGTGAGAGAGATGCCGAAAACTGAGCTTCAAAATCAAAAAACTAAAATAGAAAGTGAGCCTTCATTAAAAGGAGCGTTAGCTTCAGTATTTTTGTTGGGTTTCTTTCTAATCATTACTTGGTTGGGAGTTTACTTTTTATTTGTAGACCGCTTATAGAAGGAGGGGAATTAGTCGATGCATATGCACAAGTTTGAAAAAATATGGTTGTTATTTGGAGTTGGAACTCTACTTGTCTTTTTAACTGTTATAGGTATTAGCGCATTTTATTTAGGGAACCAACCTCCTAGTTGTTTAACAACAATTGATCCAGAAAAGGTTGACCAAACAGCACCATTTGATAATCCAGGGTTAGTACAAATCGGGGACAACGAATATCAATTAACTTTTGTTGCTTCTGCATTTAGTTACTCTCCAACAAAAGTACAAGTACCAAAGGGTGCAAAAGTAAAAATCGTTGCTACAACGAAAGATGTTATTCACGGCTTTGAAATTGCAGGCACAAATGCAAATATGATGCTTGAACCTGGGTATATAAGTGAAGTAACAACTACGTTTGATGAAGTTGGAGAGTATTTAGTTTTATGTAATGAATATTGTGGAATAGGTCATACTAGTATGACTGCAACAATCGAGGTGATTGAATAATGAGTATTGTTGAAGCGAAAGTTGATCGACGCGATGGAAAATTGGCAATGGCACATATTTATGTCGCATTTATTGCACTAGCACTCGGAGGATTAGCAGGATTATTACAAACCCTTGTTCGTTCTGGGAAATTTACGCTCCCTTCATGGCTTGGCTATTATCAAATTTTAACTGTACACGGCGTATTACTTGGTCTTGTTTTAACTACATTCTTTATTATCGGCTTTCAATTTGCCAGCCTAAGTAGAACAGCAGGTGCATTATCCAATAAGGTTCGTTTGACTGGTTGGATCGGGTTTTGGATGATGACAATTGGTACGGCAATTGCCGCAGTATTTATCCTATTAAATGAAGCATCAGTACTTTATACATTCTATGCTCCTTTAAAAGCACATCCAGGTTTTTACATAGGCTTAACATTAGTTGTTGTAGGTAGCTGGGTAGCTGGCTTTGCTATGTTTGCACATTACAGAAAGTGGCGTAAACAACATCCAGGTCAAATTAGTCCACTTTTAAGCTTTATGTCTATCGTTAACATGATATTGTGGTTAGTAGCAACATTAGGCTTAGCTGCTACAGTGCTAGTTCAATTTATTCCATGGTCATTAGGTATTGTTGAAACGATTGATGTGTTGGTTAGTCGTACATTATTCTGGTATTTTGGACATCCACTCGTATATTTCTGGCTGTTACCAGCATATATGATTTGGTATGTTGTTATTCCTAAAGTATTAGGTACTAAAATTTTCTCAGATGCTCTAGCTAGAATGTCATTTATTTTATTCTTACTATTCTCTATCCCTGTTGGATTTCACCATCAATTAACAGAGCCAGGAATTGATCCAGCGTGGAAGTTTTTACAAGTCATTTTAACATTCTTAGTAGTCATACCATCCTTAATGACGGCTTTCTCTATGTTTGCAACGTTCGAATTGTATGGTCGGTCAAAAGGTGCAACTGGGTTATTCGGCTGGGTTAAGAAGCTTCCTTGGAAAGATGCACGCTTTTTTGCACCGTTTATAGGAATGTTGTTCTTCATTCCAGCTGGTGCAGGTGGTTTAATTAACGCAAGTAACCAATTAAATCAAGTTGTCCATAACACCATTTGGGTAACAGGGCATTTCCATTTAACATTAGCAACAACTGTTTTACTTACGTTCTTTGGTGCAGCCTATTGGTTAATCCCACACATTACTGGGCGAGTAATGACGAAGGCTATGAACAAACTAGCAATCATTCAAACTATTGTATGGGCTATCGGGATGACATTTATGTCAGGAGCAATGCATGCTGCTGGGCTACTAGGTGCCCCACGTCGTTCCGATTATTCAACATACGGTGGCTCAGAACAAGCACTGGAATGGATACCTTATCAAATCGCGCAAGCAATTGGCGGTTCTATCTTATTCATCGGTATCATCTTAGTACTAATTATTATTACTAATTTAGCATTTTTTGCACCTAAAGGTGAAACAGAATTTCCAGTTGCAGAGGTTACTGAGCATGCTGAAAAAACACCAATGGTTCTTGAAAACTGGAAACTATGGATCGGAATTACTATTTTGTTAATATTATTTGCTTATACAATTCCGTTCATAGACATGATCCAAAATGCTCCAGTCGGTTCAAAAGGCTATAGGTTATGGTAACAATGTAACAACAAGCGCCTTGTGAAGTCATGTTAAATTACTTTCACAAGGCGCTTATTATATGTCTGTTATTTATAGCAAAGCCTCCTTTGTAAAATGACAAAGGAGGCTTTGAAATGTCTTAATGTGCTAAACTACATTAGCTGTTAATTTGATAGACTCTACGATACTTCTCTTCTAAATACTCAATCAAATGATTTGCATTTAATCCTTCACCTGTTACATCTTGTAGGATTTCTAGTGGTTTTTTCAGTTTACCAAATTGATGTACATGCTCTGTGAGCCATTCGCGAACAGGCTCTAATTCCCCTTTTTCCATTAACTCATCAAAATTTGGAATATCTACAAGCATTGCTTTATTTAGTTGGGCTGCATACATATACCCTAACGCGTAAGAAGGAAAATACCCAAACATTCCACCTGCCCAATGTACATCCTGTAGTACTCCTTCTGCATCATTTGAAGGGCGTACACCTAAATATTCTTCATATTTATTATTCCAAACTTCCGGTAAGTCTTTCACTTCAATTTCTCCGTTAAACAATCCTTTTTCAATCTCATATCGTATCATTATATGTAACGGATAAGTTAATTCGTCTGCTTCGATACGGATTAATGAAGGCTTAGATTCATTAATAGCTTTATAGAAGTCATCTAACTCTACAGAATCAAACTGACCATTTGTATGATCTTTTAATAAATCATAATTCTTTTTCCAATAAGAATAATTACGTCCTACAAAATTTTCGTAAAACAGTGATTGTGATTCATGAATACCCATTGATGTTCCTGAACATAAAGGCGTGCCTGTTAAGTCAGGTGATATATTTTGCTCATATATTGCATGACCACACTCGTGAATTGTTCCAAAAACCGCTGTACGGAAATCCTTTTCATCATACTTTGTCGTAATGCGCACATCTCCTGGGTTTAAGCCTGTAGCAAATGGATGCACTGTTTCATCTAATCTACCAGCTTCAAAATCATAGCCCAATTGCTCTAGAATTGCTAAACTAAATTCACGCTGCTTACCTTTAGAAAAATGTTCAAACAGGAAGCTCGTTTCAGGCTGTTCTGCTGCAGCAATTTCTTTTACTAATGGGACAATTCGCTCACGGGCTTCATGAAACACCTTATCTAAAATGTCCACTGTCATACCTGGCTCATAATCGTCAAGTAGAACATCATATTTGTTATCTTTATAACCCCAGTACTCAATAAACCGCTTGTTAAATTCGACTAATTTTTCTAGGTAAGGCTGGAACATAGAAAAGTCTGATGCCGCTTTTGCTTCCTCCCACACAGATTCAGCTTTTGATTGAAGAATGACAAACTCCTTATACTCTTCAGCAGGAATTTTTTTATTCTTATCATAATGTTTTTTACATTCTTTAAGAGTTTTAATAGTTTTTTCAGATAGCTGCTCCTTGACACCTTGTGACGAGAGCTTCGCAATATAGGAAGCCATTTCTTCAGAAGTAGTCATTGCAAAGATTTCAGATGATAAAGTTCCAATTACCTCAGAACGTTGGGCCACACCTTTTTTCGGAGCACCTGTGCGTAGGTCCCAATGCATTAATCCAACAGCTTCATTATAGCCAATTATTTTTTTTACATAATCTAAAAATTGTTGTTCTAATTTTAATATATCTTGATTCATGTTGTTCCTCCTTAAACTGTTTTCATTTACTATAATTCTATACAATTATAATAAATCCTTCTAAATCTTACATTTAAATATTCTTAAGATTTTGTAACATTTGTAGGAAGATTTGTTTCCACTTTTGCAATTAATTCTTTATCAATATCACTTGTACAAAAAATAGTCACAACCCCCTTATCATGATGAGAACGAACTAAACGTCCAACCCCTTGACGTAGTCGAAGCATCATATAAGGAACATCAATTGACCAAAAGGGATTCTCAGATGCTTTACGCTTTGCATTAAATACAGGGTCATTGGGAGGATACGGCAACGACCAAATAATAAGATTAGATAAAGCTGGGCCAGGTATATCTAAACCTTCCCAAAGATGCTGCGCACAAAGTATAGTATGTTCTTCATTTTGGAATATTGAAACTAGTTCACTAATCTCTCTATCTCCCTCAAATAAAAATGAAAATTCCGTTTGCTCACTACAGTGTTCCTTGAATAACTGTAAATCGTGTTTACTATTAAATAATATTAACGCTCTTCCATTTGTTTTCTGTAGCTCTTTCAGTGTATACGTAAACTTCTGTTGAAATAAGTTGTCATTGGCTGTTAGAATTGGCATCTTTATCTTCATTTGTTCATCATAATCAAATGGAGATTCCACTGAAAACGATAAATAATCACGAATACCTAAGCTAGCTGTAACATACTCAAATGATTGGTTATTTGAAAGTGTTGCAGAGCTAAACACAAACGGAATGTTGTTTGAGAAAACTTTTTCCTCAAGTACATTCTCCACCGATTTTGGCATAATAACAACAGTTGTTTCATCATCGTTTGCTTCAACCCATGTTATAGCTTCATCATTTTCGACCATTAGCTGCAAAGAATATTGCACTTGATCAATGTATTCATCAACAATATTTAATTGATACTCTTCTATCGTATATGTTTCACTTTCGAAAACTAGTGCATCTCCAATAGCAATTAACTTTTCGTTTAATTGTTTAGCATAATTAATAATAGAGTCGGATAAAGCAAGGTTCATTCGATGAGACCCTTGTACTTGCACAGCTTGCTCCACTATTGAATCAAAAAATAACTGATTCGTTTCAATCGTCTCTTCTATTAACAACGCAAGCTCTTCTCTTATCTCATTTTCAAGCAGTCGAGTTAATAATCCTTCTAATAATGTTGCTTTTATTTTATAAGTCAACGCCTTTTGTGCCGCAATTTCTAACAGATGCCCTTCGTCAAAAACTACGCTACTATATTCAGGTAGTAACGGCAATTGCCCTTCTCTCTTACGTGATTCTTTCGTCCACACATGCTCCATATAAAAGTCATGTGAACAAATAATTAAATCTGCAGCCTTTCGATAATGATCTCTAGACAAAATTTGTCCACATCGATGTCGCTTTTCACAACTTGAGCAATCTTGAAAAACATCCCATGAAATCATGTTCCATTCCTCATCAGACAACAGAGGATATTGTTTTCGATCCCCATAAGGTGTAAATTGTTGTAAGGCTGCATGATTATTCACAAATTTCGGTAGTGAATCATAAACATCATTAATATTGTCATGTTCTGAAAAAGTCATTGCATCATCTAGTTTGTTTAAACACAAATATTGCTCAGGGGATTTTGCCAGTCTGACATCAATATTTATATTTAATAGTTTTCGAAGTTTTGCAATGTCTCCTTCCTCTTTAACAAGCTGTTCAATTAATGACTCATCAGCACAGCTTATAATTGCGGGTTTATTTGTATACCTTGCGTAACACAATGCATATAATAAATATACGATTGTCTTTCCTGTTCCAACACCAGCCTCAGCTAATATTATCTTCTTTTCCTTAAATGCACGTTCAAGCTGAAATGCCATGAAAATTTGTTCATCTCTTAGCTCTAAACCTGCTTCAGGTAGTATGTCATAAAATACATCGCCAATCCATTCATTTAATTTATCAAAAAAGTTATCATTCGTTAATACTTGAAAAGGTAGTCGTTCACGAATCATTAATTATATTCCTCCGATATTAAATGTTACAACGATAACGATAATTTAATGAATAATATGCACCGGGTAATTATGCACGTTTTAATTACTCACCTATCATCACCATTTATAGATTTTTCATCTTTTCTCGTAGAAGGAGAACAGTGTCATTAGTTATTTATTTTCTTGGAGGTTTAGTTCCCCAATATTGATAATAGTCTGTTCTAATAAAACCGTTAAATAATTTTCTCTTTTTAGTAGCTTTCTTCCCGTATAATTTTTCAAATTCAGGATGGGAAGTAACGATATACTTTGACCAAGTATCAAGGTCACCAAATACCTCGCCCATGTCTTTATACATTTGCTCTACTACTTGTTTTTCACCTATGCGCTCACCATAGGGTGGGTTACCAACGATAACACCATATTGATCCTTAGTCGTAAAATCTTTCACCTGCATTTGCTTAAATGTAATAAGGTCCCCTAGTCCAGCTTCTTCAGCGTTTTCTTTTGATATAGTAATCATTCTATGATCTATATCATGACCAAATATATGCAGTGGTTGGTCGTAATTTGCTCGGTCCTCTACTTCTTGACGTGCATCATTCCAAGTGCTTTTACCAATCCACTCCCATTGCTCAGAAACAAAGTCTCTATTGAAACCAGGAGCGATGTTTTGCCCTATCAATGCAGCCTCTATTGGTATAGTACCAGAGCCACAAACTGGATCTACAAACGGTCTATTAGGCTCCCAGTTTGTAAGCATCACTAACGCGGCTGCTAAAGTTTCTTTCAGAGGAGCATCACCTTGTCCAACACGATATCCACGTTTATGTAGTCCAGAACCACTCGTATCAATTGTTAGCGTTGCGATATCTTTGTGAATAGCAATTTCTACTTTATATAATGGTCCCGTTTCTGCTAACCAACCAGCAGATCGATAATGTTCCTTCAAGTTTTCAACAATAGCTTTTTTCACGATACTTTGACAATCAGACACACTAAAAAGCTTTGACTTAACAGATTTCCCACTTACAGGAAATTCACCATCTTCAGGTATAAAGTTGCTCCACTTTAATGCTTTTGTCCCTTCAAATAAGTCTTCAAAAGAAGTCGCTTTGAACTCACCAATTTTTATCTTAATTCTATCAGCGGTACGTAGCCATAAGTTTGATCTGCATATAGCCTTTTCGTCACCTTGAAAAATGACTTTACCGTTTTCTACTGTACATTCGTAGCCAAGACTACGTACTTCCTTTGCAACGATAGCTTCTAAACCCATTGCAGAGGTTGCAATAAGTGTATAAGTATTGTTCATGTCATCACCCTATTTTCTCAAATTACTCGCTAAGTACACTTAATATCAATTTATTACTTTGCCCTTCCAACAACTAAGGTTATTCGATGGTTTAATCGACCTACTGGATGGGCGGTTTTTAAATAACTCTTATTGATCATATCCAAATTTCTTCATTATCATAACATCTACATATGCTCTATACGCAAACTTTGTTGCTATTTTTAAAAAATTTATCCATCTGGAGAAAGTTAAATGAAATTCTCAATGTTGGTATACATTAATATTTTTTTAATATAAGTAACTGCATACGAAAATACTTTTTTCTTAAGGTCATCGACATAACAAAAGCTCTCCATGTTAAAGGAGAGCTGTTAAGTCTAATCTAATTTACTCAGTTCATTAATAACGTTCTGTAAGCCATGTTTTGTTCCTTGTACTACAAACGGCCAACGCCTCGTACCAAGGTGGTAATCATCTATCTACAGGTAAATCTCCTTACCTGTCCTCCTTCTCGTTCATTTTCTCAAAGAAGGTGCCCCTACCATAATTTGGGTTTCTCGCTCGTGGGGTTTACCTCGTTCCACTCTTGCAATTTCTTGCAAGATTTCGTCACTGTGGCACTTTAAAGGTATTCTAACCATATCTAGAAAGACTTAGGTTATTTCCCTGCCGTTAGTTAGTATTACACTAACTACCCTAGCTTATTTATTCACTAGGCACGAACACTACGAGCATCTCAGCTCGTGCGAGCATGGACTTTCCTCTACACATGAAAATGTGCAGCGATTACCCGAACGTTATTAACGCGTAACATTAATTATAGTAAATAACATTGTAAATAGCAATAGTTTTTATATGGTAATCATTTACTCGTATAATTTACTACCGAAAACATGCTTTTCAAGACTCGATAATCTTTGTAAAATATCAAAATTAGTATTTCCAGATGGTACACTTTGTTTTTTAGATGTATCATCTACTTGACGTTTCAAGCGTAAATTTTCTTGTTGTAGTTCTTCAATAATTTGATGGAATGATTCATAATCTTTAATGATGAAGTCTAAAAACTTATCTACTTCTTCTTGTTTATAACCTCTCATCGCAGTTTTAAATTCTTTTTCCAATATTTCTTTAGCATTTAGTTTAATTCGTTCTAACATTGTATTCACCTCTACATAATTCCCCATTCTTCCACTTCTATTTTTTCAAATGAAAGAGCAATTGTCAATTTGTCTTTTGGGTATGTCATTTCGTATTAGTTATTTTTTTGTACTAAGAAAATAACATCGACTTCAATTAGCATTCGTGGTTGTTGTTAAATAGCTTTTATAGCAAATCAAATTTAGAAACAGTAACAACAAAATTGTAGTTCAAAGGCTTCTCTACAATTCTTCATTCCATTGTTCATTCATTGATTCTTCTTCAGCAACTAAATGAAGATCATCAAAATTTATCATAATTATATCATAGTTGTCCGTATCTCTTCTATTTTTTGCAACATTTAGCAAATATGTAGGGCTTCCTTGCTTATCTTCATCAAATACAGCGAGTAGTGCATCACTTTTGTTTACCAAAAAAAGGTTTTTTTGCCGGAATTGACTAGGACTTTCATATGTTCTGTTTGAAATACTTTCGACAAAGTCAGCTTGAGATAAAATATATTCGTAATATTCTTTATTTGCTTCATTCCAATTCACTTCTTGTTCAAGAAATGGTGTAAGAATTGCAAGCTTAAGGTGTGGATAATCTTCTTGTAAAGTATACACTGTTTCCGCAGCCCACAGTTCAACACCGAGTTGACCACTGATTAACACCCATTCAAGTCCATTATCAAGAAGTGAAACTAAACGACTTTTAAGTGCTTTCTTTATAAAATCTACCGCGGGATGATCATTAGAGAAAATACCAATTTCAAAGGGCTTATAACCTGAAACGACTAAGACTTTTATCAAAATTCATACTCCTTTAGGAAAAACATCATTTCTATGATCACTTGAGACTAGGGATGACGGCCTACTAAAATAGCACTATATTGCTATAACTAAAAATGACACCAGGAGTTACATAGTATTTATTTCTACGTAGGATTAACAGCAACTAATGAGCAAACGTCAACGCCCTTTAAAAATAGGAACGGTATAGCACCGTCCCTATAATTTACTCTATTCAAATTCTTATCTTCCACAATTGAATTGTTGATTAGATACTTCATTAACTACAGACTCTGTTTGTGGATAATAATGTTGATGCTGATACAATACATGATTTACATGCTGTATGTGACTAGGGTGAATGTGCGGGACAATAAATGTGCAATAGTGATGTTGGACACAGCATTTTGTTGGATGAACAATCGGTGGCTGTACAATGGGTCTAGGTTGCATCTCCTTATCTCCTTTCATATGCATATGTTACAATAACAGCCTATGAAAAAATGGGTAAACATGTACTAATGAATACACCTAATTTATCCACTATATTTTAAAAAGATTTAACTTACTAAAACGTCCACATAACACATGATCCATATGTTTCTAGTATATGTATGTCCAAATTTAGCTAAAATTAGCAATAAGTCACAGTAGACTTGTTTTAAAATTGCTCATAATAATGACTGTCAAGCATATTACAACGAAAAATAAATAAACGATTTTCTTATACATGATCAATATTCTCTCCATTATGTTTTTTAAAGCTCTATGTTGTCTTTAGGCTAGGCTCTTTTCAAACTTTGTTGCTATATTTACTAACTGAAACAGCTTCATCAGTTTCAGTTTTATTTGATAATCATAATAAGTGAAAAGAGCGTTAGTTATTAATGAATATTTTATCATGTTTTAACATGAACACAACAGTCTTAAGTAAGGTGATTAATTCCCTAGATGTATAGCTACGACACATGTTTACTATACAATAAATTTGTTGTCGATTTATTTTATTTATAATGCCGAATCAACTCTCTTTTTGCGCTTTCCGTGGAAATAAATGTGTTCGTTATTTCCCCTTCTTTTCCAGCCTGCTAATACGTTTTAGTAATTCAGCTTTCTTGTATTTTTTATACTCTTGCTCACAAGTGATTTTATATGCAAACCTCGCATATTTTAATGCTATATCAAATTCCTTAAATTGATGCTCATGTACTTTTGCTAATTCAACAGCAGCTTGTATTTGTAATGACATATCATTTGATTCGACTAACTGTTTCCACAAGTCGGTTGCTTTTTTTACATTCTTTTCTCTTTTATATATCATGGCTAAATTGAACTTAGCTTTATCAGAATGCTCATCTTCACTAGTAGCAATAGCTTTATATTTATGACTAGCGCTTTTCTTTTCCCCCAAAGTATCTAACCAACGGGCAATTTCAAACTGTTCGTTAGGGTTACTCAATTTGTAATTAGCTAATATTTTTTTTGAGAGGTGTATATATAATGAAATTAAAGAAAGGATATCCGTTTCATTATGGTGTAACACAGAGAAAATCCCTGTTGGGTTTTTATTTTGTAAAAAGTCAAAGTACAGCAAAGGTGCTAAATATCCGGGAGTATCTTTCCCTCGGTTAATCGCAAGTTTTTCTTTTTCAACTGTAGTTAACTTTACGTTCTCCAAATCATTCTTCCACAACCTTCGTGATCCATGAAACAAGTCAAAATGGCCGAACTCTGGCAATTTAGGAACAGACTCCTTAATTAATGTATGTCGTGTCTTCACCTGTGGCCAATCAAACGCTTTACCGTTATATGTTACTAATGTAGTATAATCTACATTTGTAAGAAAGCTTTGATAAAGAGCAACTTCATTTCCAGGAGCAGGCAAAAAATGTTGTCTTATTTTTACCTCGTCCTGAAACACTCTAGCATATCCTAACAAAAATATCGTATTTCCAACTCCACCACCTAATCCAGTCGTTTCTGTATCAAAAAAGAACAAATCATGTGGTTGCTTATTTTTTGCTGAAAGAGGGTGTTGAATGTGATGGCTTTGCCACATCTCAATTACCTCATGGAGCTCAGCAAATGAGTGTTGACCATGTTTATATCCAATGGGATATGTAACTTCTCTGATAAGACAGTGTTGATCATCAAAAAAATATGGATTTGCCGAAAAAGAAGTCCATTGTTCAAGAAACGGTATAGTATGATCTTCATTCTTTAAACTTTGGCTATTCATCTCACTTTCGTTAACTAGGTGTTTCTTATATAAATTAAGTTTGTTTTTAATAGACATAAATAATAGTACTTATAACAACGTAAACAAATGAATGACCATTTGATTTATGTTATTACCGTATGTTCACCTGCCTCATTTCTATTATGAACATAGCCATGTATGTTCTAGAAGTCACACGAAAATAAATAACTTAAGCTGTTTTCGCTTTGATTGTGGCTCTTCGTTCTATACGATGGCACGTTTTCACCTCGTGTTCGTGGCACCTATTCTACTTTTACAATTATTAAACGCTCATAAAGCTCATCTTACTGTCCAATTTTAGTAAAATAGCGTAAATTTCACGAAAGAGTCATAGGTTAAAATTTTTCTAGCATGTTAAGCACCGCTCTCTTACGGTCTTTACCCCCTATTTCTATGCCAATACAGGACGGGCATCCTTCTTCACAAGGACAATGTATTATTAGGTTTCTCGATGCTTTAATGATTAAGTCCTGACTTTTATAAACCTCTTCTGCTAATCCTATCCCCCCTGGGTAATGATCACAAATAAATAATGTTGGTTTTCCTGTATGTGTAGCTTTAATTTGTGATACTACATGGATATCATTACGATCACACATGACGTGGATAGGTATAATATGGCTAAATACATTTCTAATCCCCAGTAGAATTTGCTCTAACGCTTTTTCATCTTTCTTATTGTCAACGTTTTGAACTTCAAGCCATGTAGCACTCGTATGTAATTCTTCTTCGGGTAAATGAATTGGACCAGAGCCTACATTTTCAAATGAAGACAATTTAATTTTCTTAAATATCGTAGGGCGAGCATTGATTGTTACATCTCCATAATTCATTGTAGTTGTTTTTCTATTCGTTGTTTTATCTATTTCCAATACTTTTAATTGTATAGCTAAATTAGCGTCAGTGTAATATTCTACATCCACTTTCTTTACGTACGCTTTCTTATGTTCCCAGTCTAGTTTTTCTACCTGATGTTGGATCCCTTCATGTATATAAATGGCTTCATCATGTAAAAGTGTCATAGCACTAAAGCGATCCATTTCGCCAATAATTTTAACGTCAGCAATATTTGATTGATCGATAATAACGACATTCTCTTGTGATGCCGACCTCAGGCTAATATTGCTCGCTGGAAAGGATTGATTCGCCCAATAAAATTTCTCACCATTACGATACAACACGCTTTCATCGACTAAATATTCCATTATTTCCATTACATCTTGTTTGCCAAATCGTTCATTTTCCCTAAAGGGTAATTCATAAGCTGCACATTTCAGATGGTCAACTAGTATAATTAAATTTTCTGGATTGATTCTTGCAGATTCTGGTGATCTTTCAAAAAAGTAGTTTGGATTGTTCACAATGTATTGATCAATTGGAGTAGAGTTAGCTACCATAATAATAACTGCTTCACTGTGACGACGACCTGCACGTCCAGCTTGCTGCCAAGTACTTGCAATACTTCCCGGATATCCTGTCATGACACACACTTGTAACTGCCCAATATCGACACCTAATTCCAAAGCATTCGTACTCACGACACCCATTATGTTCCCATTACGTAGACCTTGCTCAATTTCTCTTCGTTGCTTCGGTAAATAACCGCCTCTATATCCTCTAATAGATTTTGAACCGAGTTCTTTTTGTACTAGTTCTTGAATATGACTTAATAAAATTTCAACACGTACTCTACTTCTTGCAAATACAATTGTTTGAATATGATTTTTTAAAAATCTTTGTGCAAGATCATTTACTTCTACAGTTGCACTTTTTCTTATGTTTAAAGGTTTATTTACAACAGGAGGATTATAAAAAACAAAATGCTTCCTGCCACTTGGTGCCCCATTATCATCAATTAAGGTCATTGTGCTTTCTGTTAACCTTTCAGCTAATTCCTTAGGGTTTGCAATAGTCGCTGAAGTACAAATAAAGATCGGATCACTACCATAAAAATTACAAATTCTTTTAAGCCTGCGTATGACATTCGCGACATGACTTCCAAACACACCGCGATATGTGTGTAATTCATCGATAACGATATATTTTAAGTTTTCAAAGAGGCTAACCCATTTTGTATGATGAGGAAGTATAGCTGAATGTAACATGTCAGGGTTGGTGATAACAATATGTCCAGCTTTCTTTACTTTTTGTCTTATCGTTGGAGAGGTGTCACCATCATAAGTAAAGCTTTTTATATCAATTCCCATTTCTGAAATAATCTCATTTAATTCACTCTTCTGATCTTGCGCTAACGCTTTAGTAGGGAAAATATATAATGCGCGGTTCAGTTCATCTTGTGCAATAGCTTGAAGAACTGGAAGATTATAACACAATGTCTTTCCAGATGCAGTTGGGGTCACCGTTACAATATTCTGACCATCTTGCACTGCTTCATATGCAGTACATTGATGTGTATATAATGCGTTTACCCCCCTATTATGTAAAGCTGTTTTAATTCTGGAGTCAACACTGTCAGGTATACTCATTGTTTTTGCTTCCTTCGGCTCTACATCATGCCAATGTATAATATTTTCATTTACCTTTAGTTCGTCAATAATGTCGGACAGCGACTTCTTATTCACTACCTGTTCACCGCCTATTTAAATTAGTATCACATCTATTTTATTGTAACGAATAAACGTTCGCAAAGAAAGTTTTTATTTATCGTCGACAAATGATAAAATCTGTTAAAATATATATATTGAAAATACTGTGGAGTGGTAAGAAATGAATAAACAAACTATTGAAGACGTTTTAAGAAATGTACCTTTATTTAAAGAACTTATAAATACTGAATTAAAAGAAATTGTAAATATTGCAATCACCCGAACGTACCAAAAAGGGACTCATATTTTCATGCATGAAGATCCTTTAGATTATGTGTATTTTATACATACTGGTAAAGTAAAGATATATAAAAATGATATTCAAGGAAAAGAACAGATTGTATCAGTTTTAAGTGAAGGAGATATGTTTCCACACGTAGGTTTTTTTAGAAAAGGGAATTATCCAGCTTCGTCATTCGCTGTCGAAAGTACTGCTGTTGTAGCAATTTCTATTTCTCATTTTGAACAGTTACTTTTACAACATCCAGAAGTTTGTATTAAACTTTTTAGAGTGATGGGTGAAAAAATTATAGATTTGCAAAAAAGACTCGAAGAACAAATTTTAAATAATACATATGAGCAAATCGTAAAGCTGTTACTAAGACTTTCAGAAACTCACGGAACGGAAATTGATAGCCACACAAGAGTGCTATCTACCCAATTCACCAATAAGGAATTAGCTAATATGATTGGTACAACACGGGAAACGATTAGTAGAACGATTACAAAGCTTAAGAAAAAAGGAAGTATTACAGTGAATTGTGATGGCAATCTTGTTATTGATGTAAACAAGTTCGAATCAGAAATCTTGTGAGTTAAAAACAAAAGCTCATTTCAAACTTTGTAGAAATGGACAATTAGTTAAAGTTTTTAACGAAGTCCAACACTTTGAAGGAAATAAAATATTGGAAACGCAAGTAATATTTGAATTTAGCTCATTTTTCTAAAAAACAACGATTAATGTGAGAACAGCCAAAAAGTGAGTTGCTAGAGCAGCAACTCACTTTTCATGTTCGCAAACTGTTATTACATAGAGTGGCAGTATAAAATTTGGCATTCCAAAAAACAAAATTATTTAAGTTT
Source organism: Cytobacillus sp. IB215665 (assembly GCF_033963835.1). Lineage (NCBI taxonomy): Bacteria > Bacillati > Bacillota > Bacilli > Caryophanales > Bacillaceae > Cytobacillus > Cytobacillus sp. IB215665. The sequence goes on along the minus strand of NZ_JAXBME010000012.1, from coordinate 115,519 downwards.
ATTAAACGGTTAAGGATAACATTTGTTCCATATCGTCCTGCGCATTATCAATTAATTGGAGGTTGAATGTTTCTTGTAAAACGTTCAGCACTCCCTCAGAAATAAACTCTGGTGGCTTAGGTCCAATGCGGATATCTTTAATGCCTAAACTAAATAAACCAAGTAAAATTGCTACCGCTTTTTGTTCAAACCAAGAAAGAACAATACTGATCGGTAAATCATTTACTTCACATTCAAAAGCATCAGCTAAAGCAAGTGCTATTTTTACCGTTGAGCCTGAATTATTACATTGACCTAAATCAATATAGCGAGGAATTTCTGTCCCTGGTACTGTGCCATAGTCTACATCATTAAAACGAAACTTCCCACAAGATGTAGTTAAAATCACTGTTTCAGGTGGCAAAGATGTAGCCAGCTCTCGGTAGTACTCCCCACCTTTTCCTGGAGCATCACAACCAGCTATAACGAAAAATCTTTTAATTTTGCCATCCTTAACAGCTTGGATAACTTCAGGTGCCAAGCCTAAAACTGTTTCATGATGGAAGCCAGTTACTAATGTTTGTTCTGATTCAATGTTTGCATCGGGTAATTGGAGCGCTCTATCAATTAAAGGAGTAAAATCATCATTCTCTATTTTTTGAACATTTTCCAAGCCCGCCACTTCATATGAATACATTCGATCTGCATACGTGCCCTTAATCGGCATCACACAGTTTGTGGTTGCTAATATAGCACCTGGAAACTTTTCAAATAATCTACGTTGATCATACCATGCTTTTCCTATATTTCCTTTTAAATGATGATATTTTTTTAGTTCCGGATAACCATGTGCAGGGAGCATTTCTGAGTGAGTATATATGTTTATCCCTTTCCCTTTTGTTTGCTCAAGCAACTCTTGCAAAGCGAATAAATTATGACCAGTTACTACGATACACTTGCCTTCAATTTTATTTTGAGAAACTGTTATTGGTTGGGGTATACCTAAACGTTCAGTATGAGCTTTATCAAGTACGTCCATGATACGAACTGCTGCTTGCCCTACCTTCATTGCCATATCGATATGTTCTTCAACATTAAAATTTGAATTCGTTAATGTCATATAAAGTGCTTCATGAGTCGTTGCATCAACAAATGAATCTGTATATCCAAGTTGATTAGCATGTGTTCGGTATGCAGCGATGCCCTTTAAACCAAATACGATTGTATCTTGTAAGCTTGCGATCGTTTCATCCTTTCCACATACACCAACCACTTTACACCCTCCTGATGGAGTTTGTTCACATTGATAACAAAACATGTCTATCTCCCCTTTAAAACGGAATTTTCATGTTTTAGCATACATCTTTCGTATACGATCAATTGTGATTTCAATCACATTTTTGGATAATTTACAAATTGTTCACATTTATACCATTTTTTCATTACATGACTGTAGATACTCTGTGTATTTTTTGTGCCCTTTCCGAACGAATTGCATAAGTTATAGCGAATAAACTTTTTTAACTGAGGTGAAAGTTGTGAGTTCAGACAATAATAATAAATTATCTAGAAATCTTGAGAACGAATTCAATGGCTTAATTAAATCGATGAATGAATTCATTGGCGAAAATCCTTTTAAACGAATATTTGAGTCACTTGATGACCTCCTTAGCCAACCACTCTTCATTCAACAAATACCTATACGAACATTTGAAACAGATACAGAGTATGTTATTAATGCAGAATTACCTGGTGTTAAACGTGAGCAAATAAATCTTGAATTCTTCGAACATTATGTAACAATCTCACTTAATAACAGCGAAATAATCGAAGAGTCAAATGATAAACAACAAACATACCAAAAAATGCATACATTCCAACAGGCTTCAAGAACCGTTCACGTTCCCTACAAGATCCCAGAACAAAACGTAACTGCAACATTTAGGGATGGCCTACTAGATATACGTATTCCACGCCAACAACGCAAGCGGATATCCATTCAGGAATAGAACGTTCATTAATAGCTCTTTCGTAAACCCTACTGCCTATTCTTACTATAAATGAACAGAATGAATGAGTGAAAAGAGAATTCAATAATTTTAAGACTAAATAAGGTGTCAGGAACACTAGGTGTATACGTATTTACATCATAGAATGAGGAGTAAAAAATAATACTATATAAAAAAGCAGCGAAGAATAATATTCATTCGCTGCTTTTTATGTATTCCATTAGGAATTTTTGTGAGATTCATTTCCGTATTTCGGATTATTCTCTGGAGTTGAATCATGTTGAATGGACTGCTCATTAGCAAATTCAGTCTCATTCCTATTGTTCGGATATTTATTTTGTCTCTTGCGGTTATTGTTTCGATTAGTCATTCATATTCCTCCTAGTTATCGTTCTTATTATTCATTTCCTTTTTAGGACGTTTTTGTGTAAATTGGTTTCCAAATTCCATGTTAGTTTTTTGTGGTTTATTTTGCTTCTTTGTCACCTATGCTCCTCCTTTTACAATTCATTTGGAGCAACGAATTGACATGACCTCTGCTCCAATACATAGTCTGTGACGCATGAAAAAAGATTATACACTTCATATTTCATACTATAAATTACATATTTTTAAAATTTAAAAGCAAGTTATATGTAGGAGGTGGATGTAGTGAATAAAAAGAATGAAAATCCAGAACATATAGAAACTGATACTCATCTAGACCCATCAAAAGAGCCAAGATTAGTAATTAAAACAAATCTTGATCCTGAAACGAGTGTTGAGGAAAATCCTTATTATAGTGAAAATGTGAAAGATGTTGAGGAGTTTACGAAGTATTTTGATCAAACATAAAAGGTGTGTCAAACATTATGGATAAGACATTAAGATATTTACAAGAAACATTATCCAACTATTTAGATAAACACAATATATCGGAACAAATATATGAAAAACTTCTTGCAAAAACGTATCGCAGTGAAGGGGATTTTGTTAAGGAATTAAATGAAGAAGAAATATCATTTTTAGATGAGGTTTTACCTGATGAAATAATATATGCTCTAGATGAACAAGATTTCAAACGTGTAGAGCAATTAAATGAGGTTTATGAGTTGCTGTATTAGTAATAATGAGTAATCAATAATACAGGTCATGGGGTGATGAAGCTGACACGCAACAATGATAATTTTATTAACATTAAATTTCAAGATGGTGCTATCGATAAGAATGGGATAAACGGTTGTCAAGTAGAAGACGTTCTTCCTATATTAATTAATAAGCTTAAAGCATTTCAAAATGGCGATTTTCACAGCATGGAAAATTCACTAGCCATTTCAAACCTAGAAGCAGCTAACTATGCTTTACATTGTAGACGTGAAAGAGTTGAACTAGAAAAACATTAGAGCTAAGAGGATGACTTTAGGAACAGATAACTAATCTTTTTTTAGCATAGTATCTGCCCCAAAATATAAAGTTCATCCTCCCTCATTGCATGTAGTCATTTCCACAAGGCTTAAGGAGCAATTATTATAGATTAATTAATGATGAAAAACCTTTAAAAGCCGAATTTAGCTGATTTACTGCTCCCATAATTTGTCCACCAGTATTCATCATCTTACTATAATCATAAGAACCGTCATCTTTTTTAAAATGATTCATGATTGATCCAAAACCTGGCTGAGGTTGCTGCATATTAGGTTGTTGTAATGGGTATGGTGTTGGAAACGGCTGAAAAGGTGTGTTTTGTGAAAATTGATTTGGTCTTGGTCTTGGTCTTGGCCTAAACGGTGTTACAGGTGCGGCAGGAATTCCTGGTGAAATTGAAAATGGTGCAAATGGTGTCGTTGGTGGAATTGGACTAGTAGGTTGAAAAGGTACAAAAGGCCCTTGCGAAAATGGTGGTCGTGGAAAAGGTGGTCGCCAAACTGGCGGGAATGGGTACCTATTATTTCTTTGATGCATCATCATTGCTATTCCCTCCATAGGAATTAATATTGGCCTTAATAATGTATGTCGAAGCAAGATGTGTTGTGATGAAATTCGTGTGGAGAAAAGAGCCTCATTTCTGTTTGAAGGCTACGAACCTAAAAACACAGCTACTTCACCAAATTGAAAGACCCCACCTGTAAGGGTGGGGATCAATTATAAGATTAGTTTATTAGAATGAGTCTGGTTTCGATTAAATGGTGTTTATCGTAGGAAAGAATCAAAATGTGTAATACTAGCAACATCAATCTATTTTAAAAATGACAGTTACAATGCCCTTTCAGTTATCTAATTTAATTACGAAAACAACAATTTCTTTAATAAGACCATAAAAAGAATATTAACTGCAAAATAGCAATATTTTAATCATTCCAACCATACGCCATCACTTCAATAGTAGCTACTTGATCAGCAAATTCAATTGGAATATCTGGATATAATAATTCAAATCCTGCTTCATTTCCTGGATTTAAACCAACATCAATATAATCATTTAAAATACCTAGTAATTTTCCATCCTCTGCATATAAAGCACCTGCGACACTAATACTTTCTTGTTTTTCGTCCTTCGTATTCTTCACTATGCCTGTTACTTTATATGGGTTCCATTCATCGCCTTTTAGCCCTTTAATTGCTGATACTTCCATTAAATTAGGATCTTCAGTTGTTTCGTTAAACTCAAAATTATATGTAGTTTCTTTGTATAGACTCGCATCAGTAATACCATCAATAATTGCACTTTCTGAAACAAATGCTTTTTCACCAGGTAAAACTACATTTGGTACTGCATATATCCACGTTGCCGTACCTAAAATCCCTCCCTCCTGGTCTTTAAAGTTCATTTGTGTTTCACCAATCTTAATAGGTACTTCACCCGTGTTTTCATAAATTGCTGCAGAATGCAACCAAATAGTACCTATAGAATCAACCCAAGCTATACCGTTATCTTGTACAATTTCAAGATTTACATTTTCTACTTCAGCTTCTTCTTCCTCAACTTCAACTACACTAACTCCTGAAGTTTCTTCAACTTCTTCTGTATTGCTATCTTCTGTTGGTGTAGTCGAACCTCCGCTCGCACCTGATAGTTTTTCTTCATTAGAACATCCCATAAATAGTAATAATACAGTCATGAATACAAGTAAAGCACTTAACTTCTTCATCAAATTCCCCCTATAATCACTGTTTGTCAAAAGGTTATTATCGCAATGATTTGTTGTTAGTAAACATGTATACACATGAGTTTCTTACAGCTTTTATTTCAGATTACTATGCCAACCATATAAGTTAAAAAATAGCAACAAAGTTTACGATAGCAGCCTTTCAAAAAGATATTAACAAACGATGCTTACAATTTTCTTACAAAGAATAAGAGTATTTAGACATATCATTATGGAAAAAATCCTCAAAATATTTGTTTTAAAAATAAAATGTAACAATATAAAAAAGAGTACTGTTTGATAATTAGATTTCAAACAATACTCTTGGCTCAGTTATGTTTAGTTTGTGATGAACTGTTTTACTTCATTTGAAGGCTCGACTCCGAGCTCTTCCCTTAATAACTTGACATAGTTTTTATAGTATTCTTTTAACCTTTTTTCATAAATACGATGGCTAGCATATATATTTAGAAGAAATATAGTCATTTCTTCATGCAGAGGGTATAAAGTTAAAAATGTTTTCACAACTTCTTCTGAGCGATTAATATTCCCTTCTTTAATAAAATAATTTGCTAATTCACGTGTTAGTTTTTCGTACATCACTGTCAGCTCTTCTTCAACCCCTAAAACCCATAAATAATCTTTCATTTCAAATAAATTCCCTTTATATACTTGAAAGGTTCTTTCACTAATTTTAAGATTATCTTTATTTACCTTGTCATTGTGCGCAAAATACGCTTTAAAAGTTAGTAGATCACAGAATTTTGTTTCGACATCCAGTATATAACCGTCGTTTAAGTTACGAATTTGTAACTTCATATTATTTTCCTTCAACACTTTTTTCATTCTAGAAATAGTCGTGTGGAGATTTACAGTTGCGTTTTTCGTCCAAAACATGTCCATCAATTTCCACTTATTAATGACTTGGTTTGGATGGACGAGGAAATACGCAAATAGCTCTTCTGTTTTCCTTGTGGGCCATTTTACAACTGTTCCATCTTCACCTCTTACTTCAAATTTCCCTAAACATTGTATTGATGTCTTCGTTTTTAAGTTTATTTGTGCTAGTTTTGTTTTGTCCAAATGATTTTTTAGTAAACGGGAAGTCACTCTATTAACATCTTCAGAAGTAACAAATTTTACAAGGTAGTCAACTGCATAAACTTTAAATGCCTGAACAGCATATTGCTCATATGCTGTTGTAAATACAATTTGAATATTTTGATCGATTTGTACTATTTTTTCTGCCAATTGGATGCCATTCATTTCCGGCATTTCTACATCAAGAAAAACTACATCAGGTCGAATGACAGCGAACATTTCCAATGCTTTTATTGGACTTGTATAGCTTCCAGCAACAGTTAATTGAGGTTGTTGACTTATTAACAAATTCATCAAATCTAACGTTGGTTGTTCATCTTCTACAATCATAACTTTAAGCATTACAACCCCTCCAATTCAGTATCATACAAGTCGCCCTTGACCCTTTTTCGTAATTCCAATGTAATCTTAGTTCCGCAGTTTGTTTTTGAGTCAACTTGTATATGCGCTTCATTCAAAGATGCTAATCTTCTTCTTATGTTCGTCATACCTATCCCTGCATTTTTCAGCTCTCCATTTTTAAACTGCTTTAATGCTTCCTCGGACAATCCCACTCCGTCATCTTCTATAATAATAAGTATAGATGTTTTACGGTTTGTAATTGATAATGAAACGTTTCCTTCCCCTTTTTTATTAAATACTCCATGTCTAATCGCATTTTCAACAAAAGGCTGTATACATAATGCAGGAATATAGATTCCATCTAACCCATCATCTATGGTCGCTGAAAAGTTAAGCCACTTAAACCTAACTCTTTCAATTTCCACGAAAGCCTCTATTAACTGTAATTCTTGCTCTAGTGGTATAAACATCGTTTGAGGAGTTGTGTTGTAAATGATACGTAAATATTGGTTTAACATTTTGAGCAGCCGAATAGCATCATCAACATTTGTATAACATAGAGATGCAATTGTGCTAAGAGCATTATGTAAAAAGTGTGGCTTTATTTGTGCTTGTAAAAAAGCTAATTCATTGTTGAAAGCATCCTCCATCGATGTTTTCATAGCAAGCAATGTTTGAATTCTCGCTAATATTGTGTTGGAGTCAAAGGGTTTCGTAATATAATCGTTCGCTCCAGCGCTAAATCCAAGAGCGATGTCTTCTGGCATATCTTTCACTGTTGCTAACAACACAGGTAATGTTATGAATGATTTTGACTCTCTTATTTTTTGACAAAGCTCAATTCCCGACATTTGTGGCATCATTACATCAGTTATAACAAGGTCAATATGGGGATGTTCATTGAGTTTACTTAAAGCATCTTTCGCTGAAAATGAAATTATTACTTTAAAATGTTGCTTTGATAACATATTTTGAAGTACTTGAATATTGGCGCGTTCGTCATCTACGATGAGGATTGTTTGATCAGAATTAGAAGTACTGTCGTTATCGTTTTGTAAATCCTCATTTTGTATATATGTAAATGTAGTTGTTTTTGATGCCACTTCTTCGACTAGCTTCGAATTTTGGGCAATCGGTAGGGTAAAACAAAATCTAGACCCTATACCAACTTCAGTCCAATCAACCCAAATATTCCCATTCATCTTTTCTACTAATTGCCGACTAATATACAACCCTAAACCCATACTTTGATAGCTATCAACTTGCATAAATTGATCTAATTGTTCGTAATATCTAAATATCTCTTCTCTTTTTCCATCTGGGATTCCTACTCCCGTATCCTCTACATATATGTATAAAGTTTCTTCTATTTTTTGAGAATAAACAGTAATTTCCCCACGCTCTGTGTGCTTTATCGCGTTATGAATTAAGTTATACAAGATTTGGCGTAAACGATTTTCATCAGCTTCTACTAACGGATAATCGTGGAGATTATTTGTTAAGTCAATATTTTTCCCTTGCACTTCAAATGCGAGAACGTCAAACACGATTTGAGCTGATACTTGAATATCTACAGTTGCTATGTGTAACTGCAATTGTCCATTTTTTAGTCTGGAGACATCAATTAGATCATTTACTAAATTGGATAGCTTAACTGAGGTGTCGTGAATGAGTGTAAGATTATTCCTTTCGTTATTTGACATTTGATCTTTTTTATCTAGCAAGTAAGAAGAAATATTAATAATCCCGTGTAATGGTGTTTTTAACTCATGAGAAGTTTTTGCTAAAAACTCATCTTTCATTTTGTTCATTGAAATTAACTTATTTGATAAGTTTTCAAGCTTGCCAAAAGTATGTGTATATCGAAGAGCTAATAAAATATACATCACCGCTACAAAGATAACAATACTTATTTCTCTGTATTGCCCTAAATCATAAATAATTTGAGATCGAGTTTTTATAATTGGTTCCCATTGAATATATTCTCCTGTCAAAGCTACCATAATATCAAAGAAATTAATCGTACCGAAGTACATAAAGAATAGAAAAATAAATATGCTAGAAAATAGTAATAGCTCTCTTTTCTCTACCTCATCATATTTTCTTTTATAAAATACCCACACTAACTTAAAGAAAATAAAACTTAAACAACCTCCGCTAATAAATACGAAGACCATCTCCATATGAGTATATTTATCATAAGGAAACAGCAAAACTATTAAAGGATAAACCATTAAGAGTGAGCATGCAATACGTATAACTCTCTTAGAAAGTAAGGTCGCATCTAACGCATGGAGGAATAAGAATATGAATAAAATTGCGCTATATGCTGATATATCTTGAATCTTATAGGCCGTATCAATTGAAATTGATGGAAAAAACAACATAAAAAGCTTCTCACTTCTACATGAATAAGAGATTAATAAACATAAGAAAAATAATCCATTGTATAAATAAAACTTGTTACTTTTCATTTTCATAAAATAAATACTCAAATGGTATACACAAAATAACAACAAAACAAAAATAATAGCTAAATCTGTACCAAAAGAGATTAATTGCAACTTAGATATGTCCTCTTGAAGGCCAAATTCTATATCGTCAATAATACCCCCATCATAATAATCATATTTAGATACTTGTATGACTATTTCAAAAGAGGATTGACTTAGCGGGAAATACTTTACATAAGGAATATTACCGATTTGTTGCGTCTCTACATTGTTGGTAGGCTCCCCACTCTGTCCGACTAAATAACCGTTAATAAACAACTTATGTGACATGCGTATATCATTAATTTTAAGTCCGAAAAGTTGGTCAGTATGTTTATCGTTTAATAATACCTTTAGTCGATATGTAGCAAAACCATCTATATTTATTACACTCGTATCTCGTACTTGATTACCAACATTCGGGACATTTTGAAAGCTATTACTAAATTCGTTCTTATCTAAAATAGCAGGTTGTAATAGTTCATCTTCATAAAATCCCCAATTCCCATTAAGACTAACCAAGCCATCCTTCTTAAAGTTCCAATTGGTAAGGTCGATAACTCCTTTATTAGCAGTTGGAGCAGATGGGTTAGAATTAGTCACCGGATTTAAAAAGTATAGAAAAAGTATTGCTAATATTAACCCGATAATTATCATTTGACGTTCATGCTTACTCATCTAATTTCTCCTAATAAAAAATTCTATATAAATAACAGAATAAATAATTATACTACACTATATCGTGACACAAGAAGTTTTTTTCAATGTGTTTCATTTAGTCACTATTAGTAAAGTTTGAGTTGATTTTTATTGAAAACTAGTTGTATACGCATAATGTCTATGAAAAACGACAGAAACACTTTTCTTAAACTGTATTGCTTTTGAAATAAATTAACAGTAAGAAAAGGTTTGCAGTTAACACCATATTCAACAAGGAATGACAGCTAATATTGTAAATATTTATGCACATATTTTTGTACTTAAAGCAAACAATCTATGTAAAAAAAACCAATTAGAAAAAATAAAATAAATGTAAGTAATTGTCGGAATTCTCAATATTTAAAATTTTTTAAAAGAGTACTTTTTCGTGATACCATATAAATAAATTATATTAATTGGAGGGGTTCTCATGAATGTTCAAGAATTGCGCAACCACTTTATTTCTCAAAGGAAATATGAACCTATTGATAGTAATGAATTGCTTGATTTCGCAAGACAAATCTACTTGCATGGAAACCTTCCCATTAGAGATTACAGAAATATTGTACGTCAATTAGAGACTGATGGTGCGAAGAAGCCTGAGTATGTTGTAGATGAAATCGTCTAAACGATATATTCGAGCTGCAAGTCAAAATGGGCTTTCACGTTCAGTTGATTGTCGATAACATAACTGGCTAATCTCTTACTATTCATCTAAAAAACTATGACATCATACTATAAGACATAATATGAAGGGGATACTATTATCCCCTCTATTTTTATCGAATACCTAATCTACCAATAATCAATTTCCCTAAAAAAACCATCAAAATCAATGAACTGAACACGCTCTATACCAAAAAGCTTATATTTTATTTTCAGCTGCTTAATTTCAGTCGTCTTGTAAGATTGATCAAATTCCTCCATACTTAGTATATATGTCAATACAAAACTTTCTTTATCAGGTTGATAATCTTGAATTTCTTGATATACGGTATCTATTGTTCTTTCCTCATTTTCAGCTAAGCTTCCATAAGATCCACTTACATAAATATAAGGTATAGCTGATAATCTATCACTCTCATTTAATACTGTGCCATCACTTTTTATTATTGTAATTTCTTTTATAATTGGACTACCTACACCATTCCATTTCATGCCATATGACAAATGGACTGCGTCATTATCTCTTAATGATTCGAGTGGAATCCACGTGTGGCTCCATGTTGAAAACCCGCTTTCTTCAAAATCCTTGTATAAATTGATAGTTAAAATCACTCCAACAGTTATTAAAATAATGATCGGCCCCGATAAAATAATTAACCATTCTTTTTTCACCTCATCACTCCATTCTAGTTAATACGTTCAAGTTAAGAAGTACTTTCTTAACATCATTAAAATATATCCCACTTATAGAAATCAGTTCAAAAGATCCATAGGAAATAATTTTATTTTTTTCTTTTTATGGATATTAATGAAGTTTGATCTTATTTTATCATTAAATTCCATTTTATTTTGAATAAAAGTTATATTTATCGCCTTTTTATCCAATAGTAATAAAGATGGAAAACTATACATAGGAGGAATTAAGGATGGGTCGTGGTAAACATTTTAATCATAAACGAAAAGGTTATAAAAACACCAAACATAAATTCGGACAAAATGTAGCAGCAAAACATAAAGAAGAAGCAGAATTTGCAATCGAAACAGTAGCTACGAGGAAAGAACGTCCAGTTTCAATTCATGTTGAAAAGGAGTAAGTTTTGTTAGAAATATTCTGTGGAAATAAGAGTATTTAATGAAAGTTCATAGTAAAAACAAGTGAGAAGTAAGCGCTATTCGCTTACTTCTCACTATATAGAAGATTTAGCCGTAAATATTGGACCCTGTTTGCGTAAATTCCTCTGCCTTTTGCTTCATTCCTTCTTCTATCACTTCAGACTCATTTTTACCTTGGTCTTTTGCCATATCTCGAATATCTTGAGATATTCTCATTGAACAAAACTTAGGTCCACACATTGAGCAAAAATGGGCTGTTTTAGCACCTTCGGCAGGCAATGTTTCATCGTGATATTCACGTGCTCGCTCTGGGTCTAACGAAAGGTTAAATTGATCGTGCCACCTAAATTCAAAGCGTGCCTTAGAAAGTGCATCATCTCGTTTTTGAGCACCTGGATGTCCTTTCGCAAGATCTGCTGCATGCGCGGCAATTTTGTAAGCAATAACTCCTTCGCGAACATCTTCTTTGTTCGGTAAGCCTAGGTGTTCTTTAGGTGTTACGTAGCAAAGCATCGCCGTTCCAAACCAGCCAATCATTGCAGCACCTATTGCAGAAGTAATATGGTCATAGCCAGGCGCAATGTCTGTCGTTAATGGTCCTAGTGTGTAAAATGGCGCATCATGACAAACTTCTTGTTGTTTATCCACATTTTCTTTTATAAGATGCATCGGAACATGACCAGGTCCTTCAATCATCACTTGAACATCATGCTTCCAAGCAATTTTCGTTAATTCACCCAATGTTTCCAATTCTGCAAACTGCGCTTCATCATTTGCATCAGCAATGGAACCTGGACGGAGACCATCACCTAAAGAAACTGATATATCATATGTTTTCAAGATTTCACAAATATCTTCAAAATGAGTATATAGAAAGTTTTCTTCATGGTGTGCTAAGCACCACTGCGCTAAAATGGAACCACCTCTAGAAACAATTCCTGTCGTACGCTTTGCAGTCATTGGTATATATCTCAATAGTACCCCTGAATGAATCGTAAAGTAATCTACACCTTGTTCAGCCTGCTCAATTAATGTGTCACGATATACTTCCCACGTTAAGTCTTCTGCAATGCCGTTTACTTTTTCAAGCGCTTGATAAATAGGAACTGTTCCGACTGGAACTGGTGCATTTCTAATAATCCATTCTCTCGTTGTATGTATATTTTTCCCTGTAGACAAATCCATCATCGTATCTGCACCCCAACGAATAGCCCATGTCATTTTTTCTACTTCCTCATCGATGGATGACGAGACGGCGGAATTGCCAATATTCGCATTAATTTTCACATGGAAGTTTTTCCCTATAATCATCGGTTCACTTTCTGGGTGATTAATATTTGCTGGAATGATCGCACGTCCACTAGCTACTTCATCTCGCACAAACTCTGGGCTCATATTTTCACGTATAGCAATAAATTCCATTTCAGGGGTTATTATACCCTTTCTTGCATAGTGCAATTGTGTAACGCATCCACCACTTTTTGCTCGTAGAGGCTGCTTATTAATATGTGGAAACTGTTCAAGGTTTGAACGAGGATCTGATTCTAAATATCCATTATCCTCTGGTTTTATTTCACGGCCTTCATACTGTTCTACATCATTTCGTTTAATAATCCAGTCATCTCGTAGCTTTGGAAGACCCCTTCTTATGTCAACATCATATGCAACGTCTGTATACGGTCCGCTCGTATCGTATACTCTCACAGGCTCATTTTCTTCCTCGCCAAAAGTGCCACTAGTAGGGTGAAGCTCAATTTCTCTCATCGGAACTTTTACGTCAGCTTGATGCCCTTGTACATAAACCTTCTTGCTACATGGAAATGTCATATTTTGTGCAATACTTTCTTTTGTCATTTGAAAATTCCTCCTCAATAATATGAATGAATCAACTGTCAGATAGTCGGTCTGAATAAAGTGTACATATTCCAACTACCTTATGAAGTTGCTAACCCATACCAACTAAAAAAGGGTTCTCAAAATTGAGAACCCTTTTGTTGAAAGTAATTTATGACATAGCTAAAGTAACAATAAGCTGGTCGAATTCTACTTCCCTACGCTGGTATGAGCCAGATCAGGTTCTAAGAGTCAAAGAACTTTAACGCGTTCTTCTCTCAGTCCAAGCTATTGGACCCCCCTAGTAGTGAACATATGTTGTTATCGTTAATACTATAACACAATTAATATTGTTGTGAATAGAGAAAAAAGAAATTATACAATTTATTATTTTTCTTTAAGTTCACTTATCATCGCATTCAATAAATAATCAACTGATTGATGTAGGTTTAACAAACGCTTCCCTTTACCTTCATTATAAAAAACTTGAACAGACAATGTTTGTAAATTTTCAATAGTCGATTCAATTTGCAATGGATAAATATACTTAGGGTTTTGTTCATTAATCCATTGGAAAGCATTGGTTTTCCACATATCAAGAATTTTATTAACTTCATTAGCAAACGGATATACCTCACGATAAAAATCAACTTCAACATGAGTAAGCTCTTTTCTTTGCTCCAGTATACCTATGCATTTATTATTAAATGTCTTTAACATGTTTGTTAATTTTATTAATTTTTCGTAATTTTCCATATTATTTTCTCCAATTAATCTACTTAAGTTCCAATAATATTATATCAATTTAATGGATTGATTGAAAGGATAGCGAGGGAATCTTTTGCTGAACTTCTATGTGGGATTAGAGTGCAATGTCGATGATGTTATGGTCATATATATTTTCTATTTTATGAAGGTTATTGGATATAGTTTTAATATTCCTTTGTTGTTGCTCAACATATACACCTATGTGTTCTTCAACATGATTAACGAGCTTTTGATCTATTAATTCAAGATACTCAAGCAATTCATCAAACACCGAATTCTGCAATTCTTTATTGGTCAATTCCATTTATCTTCTTCCTCCTCGTCAGTATATTTAACTTACATTACAATCATTGAGCTAAACATATCTTCATTTGACTTATACGTTATAGTTTCGTGATGTTAAGCTCTACACCTCCACGATTGACAAAACTAGAAGTAATTCAACAAAGAAAGTCGACAATTTTATATTTGCAACAATTCGACAACGCAGTTCGCATGAAAATAACAGGATTGTTTACACTAATCGTTAGGAGGTGTTTTAGTTGGCCAAAAATAAAAACAAACAGCAGCAAAATACTCGAGAAAATAAAGAGAAAGCAACGGGATATGGTAACCCAAAACTAGAAGGTCCTAATAAACCTGCTACTTAACTTGAAACGAAGATGAGGGCTAGTCTTCCCTCATCTTTATATATTACGAGTGAATCACCTCAAATACATCTCCTCATAGCACAATCTCCAATAGTTTACCTCACTCAAAATATTATAGTTGTAACATTTTTATACGATCATTCGTCTAATTGTTTGAGGCTAAATAACGTGTAAAAAGAAGTTTATCACTTGCCATAACTTAAAAAAACACCTATACTTTTTTTTTAACATCATTATGATGACACTTTGTTAAAATCGTTACAATGTAGTTTTATTATTTGTTATGATAGTTGGTGAAGTTAGGTGAGGAGGATGAATCAGTGATTCGCTATCCGAATGGTAAATTATATAAAGAAAAACAAGATAAAGATACTAATACCGCTAAAAAAGCTTCATACAGTAATCGTGGTATGACTTTGGAAGAGGATATTAATGACTCTAATAATTATTATTTACTACACAATATAGCGGTTATTCACAAAAAGCCAACGCCAGTTCAAATCGTACAAGTTGACTATCCGAAAAGAAGTGCTGCTGTTATTAAAGAAGCGTATTTTAAACAAGCTTCAACTACTGACTATAATGGTATTTACAAAGGTAGGTATATAGATTTTGAAGCTAAAGAAACTAGAAATAAAACATCATTCCCTTTGCAAAACTTTCACGACCATCAAATTAAACATATGCGTGATGTAATAAATCATAACGGATTGTGTTTTGTCATTCTACGATTTACTAAAAATGAGCAGATCTTTCTGCTAGATGCTACCCACCTATTAAGCTTTTGGGACCGTATGAAAAAAGGAGATAGAAAATCAATAACAAAACAAGAGATAGTGGATTTAGGTCATGAAGTCCCGCTCGGCTATAAGCCCCGCATTGACTATCTTAACATATTAGATAATATTTATTTCTCATAACTCTGCTACGAATTATTAAGTTGAAAGGTAGGAATACCACATGGCAAGTCAATCACAGTCAAGAACAGCACGTAAACAAGCTGAACGTAACCATAAAAGTAATCAAAAACCTAAAAAAAGTATCTTTCAATTTTTTAAGAAACTTATTTTAGTATTTTTTTCGTTAGGAATTATTGGCGCTATAGTTGGAGCAATCGCCTTTTATGTAATCATTAAAGATGTACCTCCATTAGATGAACAAGCATTTCAAGCATCGTTCTCTTCAAAGGTATTTGATAAAGATGGCAATGAATTTGCTGAGCTTGGGATAGAGAAACGCACGTATGTAAAATATAACGAAATTCCAACAGTACTTCAAGATGCATTTCTAGCTGTTGAAGACGCTCGTTTTCTTGAACATCATGGAATTGACCCCATTCGAATAGGTGGAGCCGTTCTTGCTAATATTACAGAAGGCTTTGGTGCTGAAGGGGCAAGTACTATTACACAACAAGTTGTCAAAAACTATGTGTTAACACCTGAAAAAAAAATTAGTCGAAAAGTTCAAGAGGCATGGTTAGCATATAAGCTTGAACAAATTAAATCTAAAGAAGAGATATTAGAACTGTATTTAAATAAAATCTTTTTAGGTGGAAGTACGTACGGAGTAGGCAAAGCAGCTGAAGTATATTTCGGCCTTGATAAAGATAATTTAAATGAAATGCAACTACATCAGGCTGCTTTACTAGCAGGAATGACTCAAAGTCCAAATAATTACAATCCTATTAAAAATCCTGAAGCAGCAGAAGAAAGAAGAAATGTTGTACTATCTTTAATGGCGCAACATGGCTTTATTTCAGCTGAACAGGCTGAACAAGCAAAAGCAATACCTGTTGAAGAATCATTGAATGTAACAACAATAGAATCCGAACCTTATGACGCCTTTCTAGATTACGTTATAGAAGAAATTAATGAATCTGGAGATTACGATCTATATTCAGGTGGCCTAGAAATCTATACGACGTTAGATACAGAAGCACAAAAATACACTAATGAGCTGTTACAATCAAATAATGTTGTCAACTTCCCAAACGAGAACCTTCAAGCAGGAATTACATTACTTGATACGAAAACAGGTCAAATACGTGCCATCGGTGGTGGACGTAATCAAGACGCTGCAAGAGGTTGGAATTATGCTATAGATACAAAAGCACAACCTGGATCTTCCATAAAACCTGTTCTTGATTATGGTCCTGCAATTGAGTATTTAAAATGGTCGACATATGAACAAATTAATGACGAACAAATGACATATGCTGATTCTAATAAACAAATATATAATTGGTATGATGGATATAGAGGCTGGATGTCTATGAGATACGCTATAGAACAGTCAGTTAATGTTCCAGCAGTTAAAGCATTGAGAGAAGTCGGTCTCGATAAAGCAAGAGACTTTGCGGTTGGGTTAGGAATCCCACTAGAAAAACAAATTTACGAACCATACGCTATAGGTGGATTTAGTACTGGTGTATCTACATTAGACATGGCAGGTGCATTCAGTGCCTTTGGTAATGAAGGGTTTTATAATCAACCTCATGCTGTTACTAAAATTGTTTTTCCTGATGGAAGAGAATTAGATTTAACGCCAAAAACTGAAGAAGCGATGTCAGATTACACTGCTTTTATGATAACTGATATGTTAAAATCGGTTGTCACCAATGGGACAGGTCGGGATGCCTTTGTTAGCAATGCAGTCCCAGTTGCCGGTAAAACAGGATCTACTAACTACCCTGTAGAAGAAATACAAAAATACGGTTTACCAGAAAATGCAACGAAAGACGTATGGTTTGCAGGCTATACAACAGAATATACAGCAGCGATATGGACAGGATTTAATCGAATTAGTGAAGATGCATATTTTAAAAGCGTAGATGAAGAAAAAATTGCGCGTAAACTATTTAAAAATCTATTCACCCACATATCAGGTGGTGAATCTGCTGATTTCACTGTACCTAACAGTGTTGTTCAAAAAAAGGTTGAAAAAGGGTCAAATCCCGCAAGATTACCTAGTGAATTTACACCACAAAATGAAATCGTCTATGAATACTTTGTGAAAGGCACAGAACCAACTAAGGTCTCAGATAAATACGATAAGATAGACCCACCTAATGGTTTTGAAGCTTTATATGATGAAAGAACTAATGAATTACAATTATTGTGGGACTACACGTTAGATGGATCTGAGGAAGAATTAAGTGACATATCATTTGAAATTAAACAATCAATTGATGAAGGCCCGTATGAAGTAATAGGTACTACAAAAGAGTTTAGTTACCTAGTTCCTGATCCGATTGAAGGGGCTATCTACTCTTATCAGATTTCAGCAGTTAGTGACAGCAATCCAGAAAATAGAAGTGACCCACTAAGTGCCTCTGTTGAGATTCCGATATTTGAGGAAGAAATAGAAAATCCGTTTGATGACTTATTTGATGAAGAGCCGGGAACTGATGATGAAGGAGAAATTGGAGACCCATTGATTGATGAAGGTGACCATGATGAACGTCCACCTGAACCACCTCCAAGTGAAGAGGATAATAATGAAGAATAAATGAAAAAACAACAGGCTATCAGAGGTAGCCTGTTGTTTTTTGTGGGGAAGCTTGTCCAAATGGAGGTTGAACAACAGTCATTTTTTAAAAATTTGACCTGTAGAAAGAAGTTCTTAACTAAGGTTGTTTTCGCATTAGATCATAGCTTTTCGTTCTAAAGTTATTCACGTATACATCTATCGCTCGTGACATCATTTCTTATGTAAGTTGATGATAACTATATATAACCCTGTAACAATAGCAACAAATTTGACGAAAAGAGCCTTTCTTACTAGCTAATTTCTACTATAAGTATGAACGTTATTTTTGTAGCGCAATAATCTTATAATATATTTTAGTACTTTCTTGAAATAACTCACAAAGCTGTATAAAAGAATGAAATTGATGTGGTTTTTTCATTATAAAATCAATTCTTTCACCTACATTGATCGGTTTGTATGTAAATTGTTGAATTGGTTCTTGAATATTAATAAGGTTCGTTACAGGCCTGCTGTTCATCCAAAAAAGCATAGATAAGAACAAACTTAATGATTGAACAATCGACTGTTTGATATTCGTTTTTTTCCTCTGCTGAAAGTGTTGAGCTAACTCTGGTTCAATCCCCTTCCATTTAGCTATTACTAAAGGAATATATTGCTCTATCGACAGCCATGGCTTAATAGTATCTACATCGTTATGTGCGGCTATGTCGTAACCAAAATATTTTAAATCAAAGTTCAATTCAAATGAATTATGTAGGTTAATATTTAGCTTTGTAATAGACTCAGGGAAAAAGAGTGTATTTTTCATATGGTAAGGAATATTAAGTTCCAACCTTATTTCTCCCCTTTGGTAATTTTATTGTTCTTTTTCATTCTTTTTTTTCCCTCTCTGCACAAATCTAGAAGTGGACATACTTCACACTGAGGTGATTGTGCTTTACAATGATATCTACCGAAAAATATCATACGGTGATGGGTCACAGACCATTCATCCTTTGGTACTTTTCGCATTAATGTTTTTTCTACTTCTAAAACACTATCCTTCCAACGACATATCGCTAAACGTTTACTAACACGTTCAACATGTGTATCAACTGCAATCGCGGGGATGTCAAACGCAACTGAGACGACTACATTTGCTGTTTTTCGACCTACACCTGGTAACTTCGTTAGCTCGTCACGGTCATTGGGAACAATTCCTCCATATTGTTCTATTAACAACTGAGATAGATTACGGATATTTTTCGCTTTATTTCGAAATAAACCAATAGAACGAATATCCTGTTGTAGCTCTTCTAATGAGACTGCCAAATAATCTTCAGGCTTCTTATATTTTGCAAACAACTTTTTAGTTACTTTATTTACAAGTGCATCTGTGCATTGCGCTGATAGAGCAACAGCAACCACAAGCTCAAATGGATTTGAGTGGTTTAGTTCACAATGTGCATCAGGAAACATTTCCCCCATTTTATCTAAACAAAACCTAATTTGTGTATTATTTAACATAGCATATTTCACACCCAATTTTAATTATTGACTGCTCCGCATTAATTGTTCTATTCCTACGAACTATAAGTACTTAAAAACCTATCATTACTGACGTCTATTCCGTTTCAAAAAAATAAATACTACACAGTCTCAGTTTGATTGTTAGTTTAATTTACATCACTGTAAAGAAGTACTCTTTGTAATGCGGATCAGGTTTGTTAATCAATTTACAGAACCCGGTAGTACATAAAAAAAATCAGGCTGCAAATAGCTCACCTGATTGTTCGCTACTTTATCACAAAAAATCACTGCTGTTCAAGCCAATTATAAAAAGGAATGGTCCGTTTATATTCCCCTTCCTGTGTACTTGAACGTTTTTGTTGATGCTTACGAATATTTTTACCGTAACTTTGAGCTTGTTCAACAGTTTTTATCCCATTCTTTTTCCACTCAAATAAAATGCGATCAATATATCTAAAATTTAATTTTCCTGATAGTACTGCTTCACGCAATGCTGTCTTTATAATGATTGGATTATATTGATCCTGATCAAGCCACATAGATAATGTTTCACCTTCGAATGGGGATAAAGGTCGACCAAACTCTTCTTCAAACATCACATATAAATTTATATCTTCTTGGCTAGGTTCTTCGACTGCAGTCTCTGATACAAAGCTCATTAAAACTTTTTCCCACAATGGTTGCAATGAATACTGCTCATTAATTTTTCCATGTTCATCACTGCCTTCTTCAATACGAATATACGATCTTTTTAATAACAATCGTAATATATCCGTGCACTCTTCTGTTGAAAGTGTCATTCTAATAGCTAATTCATTTGGAGTAGGAAATTTGTTTCCTTGTTCTATAAAAGAATATACATGTAAAATTAACATAAGTTCCTGTTCATTAAGACCAATCTGTACGTAGTTTTGTAACAGCAATTTTGGGATAGAGATACTGCCTTGGTCAAGCCAGTCAAGCATTTTATCTTTACTTATCATTTATGACACCTCGTCCTTAGTATAACATGAACAAGAAAACGTGATGACCGTATACAAACCATTTCACAGTTCATCATATATATACAAAAAGGATGTCTCAAAAGAAAACGATCTGACATACAATTTCTTGCAATAAGGAGATTTTTCCTTAAATATTTGATGAAATGTAAGTTAGATCCTTCAGAGTCACCCTCTAAGGGAATTTGTCAGACATTATATGCTAAATTGCAAATGACAGACAAACATAATCATTATAGTTTATATTTCAACTTAATTATTTATGAATACCATTTATTACAATGAAATCTTCACTCTAAATTTTTGGCGAAGACTTTAGCCCATTTAAAGCTCCCACCTATTGAGGTGGGAGCTGGAAACATTAAAAAGCAAACACGAATTAAGGATATAGACGATTTAATAAACGTGGGAATGGTATTGTTTCACGTACATGCTCAACACCACTAAGCCATGCTACTGTTCTTTCTAATCCTAAACCAAATCCAGAATGAGGAACCGAACCGTATTGACGTAAATCTAAATACCATTGATAAGCTTCTGGAGATAAATCATGCTCTTTCATACGTTGAGCTAATAATTCAGCATCATGTATGCGTTCAGAGCCACCAATAATCTCACCATATCCTTCTGGAGCAATTAAATCAGCACATAACACAACATCGTCACGATTAGGATCTGGCTGCATATAAAATGGTTTTAATGCTGTCGGGTAGTGTGTTATAAATACTGGTTTGTCAAAACTTTCTGCAATTGCAGTTTCATGAGGAGAACCAAAATCATCTCCCCATTCAATATCGTCAAAGCCCTTGTCGTGTAAAAACTTAATTGCATCATCATACGTAATACGTGGGAATGGTGCTGTAATTTTGCTAAGTGTTTCAGTTTCTCTCCCTAAAATTTTCAATTCAAGTGCACAATTTTTCAACACTGCTTGAACGATATAGGCTACATATTGTTCTTGTACTTGTAAATTATCTTCAAACTCGTAGAATGCCATTTCCGGTTCAATCATCCAAAATTCGATTAGATGACGACGAGTCTTAGACTTTTCTGCACGGAAAGTAGGGCCAAAAGAAAATACTTTTCCTAAAGCCATCGCAGCAGCCTCCATATATAATTGACCACTTTGGGATAGATAAGCATCCTCTTCAAAATATTTAGTATGGAATAATTCCGTTGTCCCCTCAGGAGCACTTCCTGTTAAAATTGGTGGATCTACTTTGACAAAGCCATTGTTATTGAAAAATTCATACGTTGCACGAATGATTTCATTACGTATTTTCATAACTGCATGCTGTCGTTTCGAGCGTATCCACAAATGACGATTGTCCATTAAAAATTCTGTACCATGCTTTTTAGGTGTTATCGGGTAGTCAACCGATTCACTTATCACTTTAATATTTGTTACTGTTAATTCATATCCAAAAGGTGACCGTTCATCTTCTTGAACCGTACCTGTTACAAACAATGAAGTTTCTTGTGTGATTGATTTAGCAAGCTTAAATACTTCTTCTTCAACTTCAGCCTTAACTACAACCCCTTGAATGAATCCTGTGCCATCTCTTAACTGTAGAAAAGCGATTTTTCCACTTGAACGTTTGTTAGCTAACCAAGCTCCAATGGTTACCTCTTGTCCAACATACTTACTTACTTCAGTAATTGTCGTTTTCACTATAAAATTCCCTCCAAAATACAATACATCCATTTGCAGAGGTAAACTAGTTGCTTGCCTCTTTTTATATGTATCCAAATTACATTATACATTTCGACAAAAATTGTTGCAAGGCAGAAAAGCGTGATTGCCACTGTTAATAGCTCATAGCACATAAGAGTCTAAAGCAACTTTGCATTGAAGTCTAGACAATAAGACAATGCCTTTTCGGCCCTTACACAACCAGGATAAGATTGGCTGGTTCTCCAAAAAAAGGGCCTGACTCGTTATTATTTGCACAATACATTGATAAAGTACAAACTAACACGCTTTTTGAGTCAAACCCTTTTTATTTCGCTGTTTTCAAATGATTTGTTGCTTTTCGTTCTACTAAAATAACAGCTATACTACTGCATTTTAAAAAAAATTCAAATATATCCTCATTCCTCAGTTTTAACACCAGCATAAGCTTCTCGTTTAAAAAATAAAATAAATATATTAATTCCTTATATGTTAAGTATAAATGTTTAACAAGGTCTTATATTTCGAGGTCCTTATTAGAAATCATTATGCATGACATTGCACTTTCATAAAATGATTAATTCTTTCAATTGCTTTTTCTAATTGATCAAGTGATGTTGCGTATGAAAGTCGTAAATTGTCAGGAGCTCCGAAACCTGACCCTGGAATGATTGCAACTTTTTCTTCTTCCAAAAGAGCTTTAGCTAATTCATCTACGTCTTTTAAACCTGCTAATTTAGCTGCTTCCTTAGCATTAGGAAAAAGGTAAAATGCCCCTTTAGGTTTAATACAAGTGAAGCCCGGAATTTGAATCAATTTTTCATAAATAATATTCAAACGTTCTTCAAACGCTACACGCATATCTTCAACAGGCTGTTGAGAGCCATTATATGCAGCAAGAGTGGCATATTGTGCAATTGACGTTGGGTTAGATGTACTGTGACTTGCAAGATTCGTCATTGCTTTAATAATTTCTTTATTACCTGCAGCATACCCAATTCTCCATCCAGTCATTGAATGTGATTTTGATACACCATTGATAATAATCGTCTGCTCTTTTAATTGTGGAGATATTTGAGCAATCGAAACGTGCGCACTATTGCCGTATACGAGCTTTTCATAAATTTCATCAGAAATAATTAAGATGTTATGTTGTAAACATATTTCACCTAGCTCTGCTAATTCTTCCTTACTATATAACATCCCAGTAGGATTACTTGGAGAATTAATAATAATGGCTTTAGTACGTTCTGTAATTGCTCCCTTAAGTTGTTCACCAGTAATTTTAAACTCATTCTCTTCTTCACCCTTTACAAACACAGGATGTCCATCTGCTAATTTTACTTGCTCAGGATAGCTCACCCAATATGGAGAAGGTATAATTACTTCGTCACCCTCATTAAGAAGGACTTGAAATAGTGTATAAAGTGCGTGTTTCGCACCAGTACATACAATTATTTCAGATAAATCATAATGAATCCCCTGATCTTTACTAAATTTTTCACATATTTCTTTCTTTAAAGTTGGGAGGCCACCAGATGGTGTGTATTTAGTTTTACCTTCATTCATTGCTGTAATAGATGCATCAATAATATGCTGTGGAGTATTGAAATCTGGTTCACCAGCTCCTAACCCTATTACGTCATGCCCTTGTTCCTTAAGTTCTTTTGCAGTAGCAGTAATAGCCAATGTTGTTGAAGGTGTTAATGAAGATACTCGATGTGCCAATTTCATGTCAGTTCCTCCTTGATTGTTTAGGATATTATATACCTTTTGCGTTTAGTGCCTGATTCAAAATAAGAGTAATGATAAACGTATCGGTTTTGATGATCAATATAAACCGTTTCCCAAATTGGTATATTTCCATCCATCCCTAACGTTACTGATATGATTTTTTTTGGATTTTGTTCTTTGTTAACCATGTCAATGATTTGTTGTTCTGTTGTGCCATCTGCTTGGTTTTTAATAACAATAGGTTTTTTAACATCCTCTGGGATAAAAACTGCTATCACTTGCTCTGACTGATCTTCACCAAGCACAACAGAATATGCTTCTGTTCCATGATATGTATATACTTTTTGAATAGTTTGCATTTGTGCTTCCTTTTTAGCTATGTTAATTGCTATATCTTCAGCGATTTCAATGGGCTTCATTGCACTTAAATACAAATATCCAATTAATATGAATAAAATAATAATGCTAATAACAGATATTGGGATAATCCTTTTTTTCATCATGATAAAGTCCTTTTTATTACGTACGATAAATGGTAAAAACTGCTGTTTTTTCATCATTTTCATCTAAAGCTAGTCCAAACATTAAATCTTGTCCTTTTAAAGTACGATTTAAATTATCGACAATTTTGTATAAATCAGAAGAATGTGCAATCTTTAAAGTAGATAATACTTCAATTTTACTTTCCATGCAATAGAGTCCTCCTATTTTGTGAACAAATTTTGTTACTTATATTGTTAGGAACTAAGGTAAAAATAAAAGTACTCACAAAGTAAGTGAGAGTAATCAATATCAATTATAACAGCTGTATTCAATAAATTGATAACAAATATGATAAGAGGGTTCCACAGCTCTTTTTATAAGGCTCTTTTCGGAAACTTTGTTGAAATGAGCTTAACTTCGACCAGCAACAAATAAATATCTACAATTGACCTACTAACACTTGGTTTATACGTACTTATTTCTTAGTACGAAAAGCAACAATCAAATGCGAATAACAGCCTTTTTATAAAAAATACACCCTATCCCACACCGTTGACCTGTACACATATGATGTTACAGGTTTTTTATTTCCAATCTTTACGTGAATTTTGTTGCTTCAGTAACTGATGTGTATGTAGAATTTTTATAGTGTACAGAGAAAAATTTTTGCGAAAAGCAACAACTAATGTGCCTACAGACTGTCGGAAGCATTGTTGATATTGTTACCAAATTAGTATTGTAAAAAGTGGTTTTATATGTTTATCTTCGGTGAAGAATGTCAAGAACGATAGAAAAAAATCAATACGAAACACCGTGTATTTAACACAGTTTTATTCCTGCTTATTCACTTCAATTGGAATAATTTCATATTGATCATCACTATATTTAATGGAAATATTCCCGACTTGTTTCGTTAAATAAATATCGATCCAAGAATCATATAACCTTTCCAGCACTTCCTGATTTGGCTTGTTATTTTTGTTCTGAAAAATGATGGCAACTTTCGGGTCAATTTTTTCTAAAAAAAATGAAGTTGTACCACCTTCAGCTCCAAAGTCACCAACCTTTAAAATATCGACTTCTGTTTCCAGTTGTGCTAACAATTTTTCCTCAATTGATTTTCCTGCATTTGTCATATACAAAATGTGGTGGCTTTTAAGAAATATTGATAAATCGAGAGCGCCATCTGTCTGTCCTATATTTTCATTTTCAACCTTAATTTCGACATTATTGAATACTTGATAAGCATCTTGATTTTTCCACTTTTCTATTTTTATATCCTCTAAAAATGGATAGGGGTGTTCGTTATTAGAAGCTAACACAACTTTCTCGACTGGGATATTTTGTATAATCCAATCAATATTCGTATCGTATTGAATATCATCTTTTGTAATAATGACCGTGTCAAGCTTCTTAATATCATACAATTGAAACATCATTTCCATTTCACTCTGGGTTCTTGGACCACCACAATTAATCAAAATCGTATTGCCTTTAGCATCTTGAATGAGTGTGGCTTCTCCAGATGACAGGTCAAAAAAAGTGATTGCAATATCGTCCTGTGTTAGCTTTAAATTCACTTTTGCTATATCAACCGGCTGCTGTGGTTGCAACAAATTTCCTATAAAGGACAACCCGAACCAAATTGTCAAACATTTAGAAAAGTGTAACACTACTATCCCTCCACAACTACAGCTATCCTAATGCCACTCTTCAATTATATAAAGTAACCGATCAATTGAATCTTCAATAACTGGGATTGTTGGTACAGCTGCTAAAAATTGTTTACCATAGGATGTTGTTGTAAGACGGCGATCAAACACAAATATTATCCCTTTATCGCTTTTATGTCTTATTAATCTTCCAACCCCCTGTTTGAAGCGGAAAATAGCATCTGGCAATGCTAATTCTGTAAACGGATTACCACCATTAATACGTATTTTTTCATTTTTTGCTGCTGAAATGGGATCATCAGGTGATGAAAAAGGTAGTCTTATGATACCAACGCTAGCTAACTGTTCTCCTACTAAATCAACCCCTTCCCAAAAACTTGATGTACCAAGTAAAATTGATTTGGATATTTCTTGAAACGTTTTGGAAAGCTTTGACCGGCTAGAACTGCTAGAACCTTGTGCTAAAATGACAAAGTCATCTAATTCAGTTTTCACCTTCAGTTGGCTATACATTTCTCTAACCATGTCATAAGAAGTAAATAACAGTAACATTCTACCTTGTAATTTGTTCGCAATTGCTACAATATGATTTGCAATGTTAGCTATATAATCTTCTATAGAAGTCTCTTTAATAAGCGGAACATCATTTGGTATGCATAGTAGAGCTTGCTTCTCATATGCAAAAGGCGATGGTACAAATTCAGTTAACGGATAAAAGTCCTCAAGGCCAAGTTGGTTAATTATATGCTTAAAGGACTCATGGCCATTTAAAGTAGCTGATGTTAAAATTACGCTGTGCTTTTTAGAAAAAAACTCATCAGCTAATAGATCTGAAACATCAATTGGCTGTGTATATAGCTTTACCGCGTTTTGAGCCCCTTTTGTATCTGTCTCCATCCATGAAACTGACTCTTGATTATCAACTAATAGTATTGATTCTAATACTTGTTGAGTATGATTAAATTTTTCTATAAAAGAAAAGAATAAATCGATTTCACGTTTATCATGGACAGATAACTTGTGTTCAATGGATTTAATTGCTATATATTGAGTTTGCATTGTACTCACAAGCTCAATCATTTGCATCCTTACTCTCCTGACCAACTCAAGTGACGCTTTCCACTCTCTTCCATATTCTGCACTAACATTAAATCTATATTGTGAACGATACGCTTGACCATCGTTGTTATTTTTAAGGATGATTGCTCGTAGCATTCTAAATAAATCATCAACTTCAGCCTTTAGGTTTTTAATTAGATGATCGATAATCCGAAATGAATCTACGCTTAAATGTTTGTCGCTAAATACGTGAAAAGCGTTCGAAAGTAGGCTAGGTTGGTCAAGTGAGCCAATCTTTGCAAATAAAAAGACGAAGTAATTATAATTAATATAATCTCCAAAACATTCACTAGCAATCCGCTCTAATTGATGTGCCTCATCGATAATTGCCACATCATAGTCTGGTAATAAAGAACTTTGTTCAGCTTGTAAATCCGTCAATAATAGCGAGTGATTTGTTATTATAACATCTGCCTGGTGAGCTTCATTTCGTGCTTTATGATAAAATTCATAAGACTTCCAAGGATTGTTATTGTTCAACAATGTATGCGAATTTTCATTTATTTCGTCCCAAAATAACAAACCACCAGAGGTAAGATTCAGTTCATCTACATCACCTGTTGTCGTTTCTAACAACCAAACAAGTATTTGACATTTTGTCAAAATCACATCATAATTACTATCCAAATATGCTAAACTGCGTTCAAATTTCCACAAATTCATATAATGTCGTTTACCTTTTAATACAGCTATTTTCAGTGGCACATCTAACATGTCCCTCAATATCTTTATTTCATTGTCAACTAGCTGCTCTTGAAGTTGGACGGTATACGTACTTATAATAATTGGCTTATTTTTAGTTATGGCAAAAAGAGCTGCAGGTAGTAAATATGCAAGTGTTTTGCCAGAGCCCGTTCCAGCTTCAATGATGGCATGTTGATTCGTTTGTAATGCTTTATCAACAACATCCATCATATGTAGTTGACCTTCACGAAGCTCGAAATTTACAATATGCTTCTTCAATAATGATGGAAGATCATTTTTTAATTGTCCAAATGCTTGTTGTTGTAGGTTGTCACTCCGATTCAAATTACTATGCGTTCTTATCGCAAGCCCCCGAACGATAGTCAGACCCGTCTGTACTTCTTCTCCTAGCAAATGATTATGTTCTATCACATGTGCAATAATTCCAATAACATCACTTTTCAAATAAACAGCATGCTTTTTTAACGCTTCTAATGTCACTAACGGCAGGGAGTTTAATTTATGAATTAGTTCCAAAAACAGCATAGCTGTCACTTCAGCGTCGCTGTCAGCACGATGAGGCTGCAGATGTTCAACTACAAAATCAGCTGAAAGATCTGACAATTTGTAACTATCTTTAGTTGGATACAATATCCTAGCTAACTCAACAGTATCTAAGGATGGATTAGTTAGTTCACTAAACCCATGTGACTTCATTTCTTCTTGCAAAAACGTTAAATCAAACGGAACATTGTGAGCTACAAAATAAGAATTTTCAAGCATCTTAATAATTATAGGTGCTATCTTGGAGAACGTTGGAGCATCTTTTACCATTAAATTAGTAATACCAGTAAGTTCACTTATAAAAGTAGGAATTTCACGATTGGGATTTACAAAACTGGAAAAGCGGTCAATGATTTGTCCATCTTCAATGACCACAGCCGCAATTTGAATAATTTTGTCATTACTTTTAACTGCATTTCCAGTTGTTTCTATATCTATGACTACAAAACGAGAGTACATCTATAACACCTCAATATTGTTCAAGGGTGGTCACCTCTTTGAACAAAAACTTACTTATACATGAAAACCCTCATCAATAGAGGGCTTTTATACTTACATAACTGTTCTTGCTGGCTCTTTGCCTATAAGTTCAGTTATCTGATTATTTTCATCCATAATTGCAATTTTTGGTTGATGTTCTGATAAATCAGCCTCATTGATCAATTTATACGAAATTATAATAACGATATCATCTTGCTGTACAAGCCTAGCCGCAGCACCATTTAAACATATAACTCCACTACCTCTTTCACCTGGAATAATATATGTTTCTATTCTAGCTCCATTATTATTATTAACAATTTGAACTTTTTCATTTGCAATCATACCAACTGCGTCAAGAATGTCTTGATCAATTGTTATACTTCCAACATAATTTAAGTTTGCCTCTGTTACTCGGGCGCGATGTATTTTTGCATTCATCATTGTACGGTACATTGTTATTCCTCCTTACAAACTTCCATAGTAATATTATCAATCAACCTTACCTCTGTAAACTTAACTGCGATTGCTATAATGATGTTGCCACTAATTTTAGATAAGGCAGTTAATTTAGGATAGGAATACAATTCTACATAATCAATATTTCCATCAGTATGTGTGTCAATATAATCAGTAATTAAGGCAATAATTGTATTTGGGTCTTTTTCACCTAGCTTAATTCGTTCTTTAGCTAGTTGTAAGCTTTTATATAAATATGGTGCTTGTTGTCTCTCTATATTAGTTAGCCTGACATTTCGAGAACTTTTTGCTAAACCGTTTGCTTCTCGAACAGTTTCAATGGGAACTATGTTAATTGGAAAGTTAAAATCTTTAATTAAACCATCAACAACAGCAACCTGTTGAGCATCTTTCATACCGAAGTATACATTATCAGGGCTCACAATATTAAATAATTTTGTTAAGACAGTTGCCACTCCATCAAAATGTCCAGGTCTCGATTTTCCACAAAGAACATTGACACGATCGTTCACAACGACAGTAGTTGACATTGCTGAATTATACATTTCATGAACATCAGGATAAAACAATATGTCAACTTGCGCATCACTTGCCATTTTTTCATCTCTATCTATATCACGTGGATATGAATCAAAATCTTCATTTGGACCAAATTGCAAAGGGTTTACAAAAATGCTAGCCACAACAATATCATTTTGGGGACGAGCATGTTTCATTAAAGAGATATGTCCTTCGTGTAAAAATCCCATCGTTGGCACAAAACCTATACTCATGCCTTTTTGCCGATACTCTTTAATCATTGTTTGCATATCTAATATTTTGCTAATGACGATCATGCTTTAGCTCCCCCGTAAAGTGCTTCCAGTTCTTCTTCTTTCATATGAAAAGAATGCCCTTTCTCTGGGAACTTACGATCTTTCACTTCTGCAACAAAACCTTCTAAAGCTGTTTTTATGTCATTATTAACCGTTGTATACTGCTTTACAAACTTTGGTACTCTTTCAACTCCATAACCGATCACATCATGATAAACAAGTACCTGTCCATCTGTCGTTCTTCCTGCACCAATACCTATTGTCGGTATGTTTATTACCTTCGTTACTTGCTCTGCCAATTGAGTAGGAATACATTCAAGCACTAATGCGATTGCACCAGCTTCTTCACAGCTTTTAGCATCTTCAAGTAGTTGTTTAGCTGCCTGATGATCCTTCCCTTGCACTTTATATCCGCCTAAAATACCTACAGATTGAGGAGTCAATCCCAAATGAGCTACTACAGGAATATTACTTGATGTTAAAATTTTCATCATATCAAGTACATCACCTGCTCCCTCAACCTTAACAGCATGAGCTCCAGCTTCCTGAATAATTCGTTGGGCATTTCTTAGCGTTTCCTCTTTCGAGATTTGATATGACATGAATGGCATATCCGTAACGATAAAAGTATCTTGTGCACCACGCTTAACTGCTTTCGTATGATGGACCATATCATCAACTGTCACTGGTATCGTTGATTCATAACCTAAAACAACCATACCTAAAGAATCTCCTACTAAAATCATGTCAACGTTTGCTTCCTCAGCGTGCTTAGCTGATGGATAATCATATGCTGTTAACATAATAATCGGATCATTCTCTTGCTTCATTTGTGAAAAATTTGGTACTTGTTTCACGTTTTTCCCTCCTTTTTTAGAGGGCATGAATAACCGGCTTGTTCGTATTAAAAAATCCCCCAGTCTCAAAAAGCATGAGAAAGAAGGATATTATTCACATCATCGGTTTGCTTCATCCCTCTGTCCCAGTCCATATGTTGGATCAAGGCAGACTAGCTTTAAACATATTTAAACTTATTGAAAAAGGTATAGTTCTCATCAGGATACTACCCTCAAGCAAAATTATACAGAATTGTTGTCCTTTTTTCCAGCAAAACTTTACAATATGTACTTAGTGTAAAGAAAGGTTTCTTTAGTCTTAAGCGTTGTCATTACTACAAGGAACTTAACACCTTTGCCCGTAGATCTATAAAATGATGATCATCTTATCAGACCCGAAAGTTTATGAATTAAAAGCAAGTAAACGAAAGAATTCCTTTATATATTACATAATAGAAATATCAGCTGAATGAATATAATGGATGTTATCCATTTCATCCTTCATCATTAGTACGCCTTCATCTGTAATACCTAAAGCTTCACCTTTCTTCGTTTCATTTAACGTTGTTACTACAATATTTTTACCAATACTTACTGCATAACTTTCCCATAACAGCTTAACGAATAAAAAGCCGTGTTTTAAATACTCAAAATACAACTTTTCAAACTTTAATAGGATGTGTTGAATCAATTCAGCTCGATTGAGTTTGTTCCCAGTTTCTATCGCTAATGATGTGGCAGTTTTGTCAATCCCTTCTGGAAAATCACTTGTTTGTTGATTGACATTTATTCCAACACCAATGATAACAGAATGAATGCACTCAGGCTCAGCTTGAAGCTCTGTTAATACACCCACTACCTTTTTACCATTCACTAAAATATCATTAGGCCACTTAATTTTAGGCGACAAATGAGTAAGTTCTTCAATACCTTGTGCAACAGCTACAGCTGTGAGCAATGTAAGCTGAGGTGCTTGTTGAGGAGGAATATTAGGTCTGACTATTAAACTCATCCAAATTCCTGTCCCCTCTGGAGAGAACCAAGATCTATTCAGTCTGCCTCGACCTTCTGTTTGCTCTTCAGCTAGAACGATCGTTCCTTCCTTTACACCTTCATGTGCAAGTGTATGAGCAACCCTTTGTGTTGAAGTAACTTTCTCATGAAACTGCACGTTCCTACCCATTACTTTTGTTTGTAAACCAAGTTGTATTTCGTTACTTGAGATCTTATTAGGTTTTTTGGTAATTCTGTAGCCTTTTCGACGGACTGCCTCTAGCTCATACCCTTCGTTACGTAAATCTTCAATATGTTTCCAAACAGCCGTTCGAGTGCAACCAAGTAGTTCACTTATTTTTTGCCCTGATATAAATTCATCTCCAGCACCGGTGAAAGCTTCTAACAATTGTTTTCTAGTTTCAGATTGCAATGTAACAGCCACTCCTTTATGTTCTCTACCTCATTTTCAACCTCTCCATTTACAATTGCCATCTCGATATTGTTAATATATTCTTTTAACCAAGGACCAGGTTTTTTATTAAACCAAGCTTGCAGGTCATTTCCATTAACTGCTAACTGCTTTCGAGAAATGATTGGTAAACTAGCGTACATTTTTTTTATATTATGCAGCCTTTCTATACCATCATTTTGATGTATAACAGCTCTTATACGCTCAACTTGTTCTGCATGTTCTAGTCCACATTGATACAGTGTAGTCATTGTCCATTCTGATGCTAATAACATATTATAATAATGTATGTTTATTTCAACACTTCTAATTATTTTTACTGGCAATTTCCACGAACGTAAAAAATTTCCTGGTGTTTCCACTTTTAATAACATTGTGAATAAAGTCCAAAACTCTTCGTTTTTTTGAAGTAAGTGCCATTTATACTTTGCCAGTTGTTCAAATTCGCTTTGTTTATTCGCACAATGAGGCAAAAATTTATATATTTTAAGTTCAGCTAGTAATTGAAAAGCTATATGACTATTATTTCCTCTCATAATTTTTTCAAACTCAGCTGTAATTCTTTCAACAGAAATATGTTTTAATATGTTGTTACATCGGCTTATACCAGCTTTCGTATCATCACTTAAGAAAAAGGAAAGTTGACTAACAAAGCGTATAGCTCGTAACATCCGTAAGCCATCTTCATTAAATCGTTCTGTTGCGTCACCTACACAACGAATCATCTGTTTTTGTATATCAGCTTGACCATCAAAAGGATCAATTAAGTCTCCATAGGCTGTCATTGCAATTGCATTAATTGTAAAGTCACGCCTCTGTAAATCTTCCGAAAGAGAGCTAATAAACGTAACGTCCTTAGGACGTCGATGTTCCTCATAATCCCCTTCATTACGAAATGTAGTTACTTCAAATGATTCACCTTTATGAAGGATTACAACTGTACCGTGGCGGATACCAACATCAATTGTCTTCGGAAACAGCTCTATAACTTGTTGAGGTAACGCTGATGTTGCAATATCAACGTCACCTATTTCACGATGTAATAACATATCTCTTACTGCTCCCCCAACAAAATATGCTTCGAATCCTGCCTGCTGTATTGTTTGGATAATATATGTTGGTAGCTCAAACGGATCATGTAACATAAGATATCTCCTTTTATTAAACCTTCATGATTCTATATGTTAATAACATCAAACTCCTCAACTAGTTTGAACTAAAAAATTAGAGCGTAACTTCATGTTTAGGATAAATTACAACATTTCAACTTGAAGATAGGTTTTGCATTTTATAAATGGACTTTCATTGTGTTATCTGTTGCTTATTTAATTATGAAATAAATACTTATAAACAAATCCTTCGTCACACATTTCTTATTAAATAAAGTCAATTGCGTAAATTTTTACTGTCCTAAATTAGCCTCAAGCGCAAACAAAGTTTACGAAAAGAGACTTTGTAAAAAATCATAGCAGTTTCATGAAAAAAATCTTATTTAACAATGTCAACACTACGGTTTAGTAAAGTAAAATATAAACGTTCATATTGTTCAACTATTTTTGTGGAATGAAACTTTTCTTTTACAGTTGAAACAGCTGCTTCAGACATTTGTTTGTGTAATTGATCATCTGTCAGAATTTGTACTGCTTTCTTTGCAACATCTTCTATATCTCCGACCTGACTAATGTAGCCATTTTCTCCAGGCGTGATTACTTCTGGAATTCCACCAATATTTGTACCAATACCTGGCACACCACAAGCGAATGCCTCAAGTAATACGAGGCCAAAACTTTCCTTTTCAGACAAGAGTAGTGTTAAATCACTAATTGAGTATAACTCCTCAACATTTTCTTGTTTACCTAAAAAAAGTACTTTATCAGTTAATTGTAAATCGTTTACCAATTTACAAACAACTGTCACCTCAGGGCCATCGCCGATTAGCAACAGTTTTGACTTTACTTGTTTTGCAATGATATTGAATGCTTTTACAACATCAGTGACTCTTTTTACCTGACGAAAATTCGATACATGGATAATAACTTTATCTTCTTCGTCTATCCCATACTCAGCTTTTAAATTTTGGACGGCTTCTTTTTTAGAATAAACACGCTCATCAACAAAATTATAAACAGTGGTAATTTCTTTCTTAACATCAAGTAAGTCATACGTTTGCTCAACAAGTGAATTAGAAACAGCTGTAACAACATCTGAATTCTCTATTCCAAATTTTATCATATCACTCAATGATGGGTCATAGCCAAGAACTGTAATATCAGTACCGTGTAATGTCGTTACAATTTTCAGCTTCTCATCTCCAACCATTTGCTTAGCTAAATAAGCACATACAGCATGAGGTATAGCATAATGAACATGTAATAAATCCAATTGTTCACGTTTTGCTACTTCTGCCATTTTTGACGCTAATGAAAGGTCATAGGGAGCATATTTAAAAACAGAATATTGGTTGATTTCTACCTCATGATAATAAATATTACAATACAACTTGTTGAGCCTAAATGGCATGCTTGATGAAATAAAATGAATTTCATGCCCTCTTTCTGCTAACATTTTTCCTAGCTCAGTTGCAATAACACCCGACCCTCCAACTGAGGGGTAACAAGTGATACCAATTTTCATCTTCATTTACACTCTCCTAACAAATCATGTTTCATAAGCAAAGGCTTTTTACTAATAAACCCTTCTGCATAATCAACGCCAACCTCTTTGCCGAATAATCTTTCTCTACTTTTTACTGTCTCTATGTATCCATTGGTTAATGGAGTATCAATTGAATCATTTACCTTCGTAAATTGACTTTTATATGCTCTTAAACTATTTAGCTTTTGTTCTATAGTTTGTGATATATCAATTACAAAAGTAGGTTTATGAAAGCCATTGATCATATAAAAATATAATGATGATACTTTATGTGCTGCTAAGCGTTCGTTATCTTCGTAGTTCTTAATTCCAGCTGAAAATACTGCTTCTTCTACAAGATGTGCGCAATTCCCATGATCCGGATGCCGATCGTCAAAATAAGGTGCAAAAACAATATTTGGTCGATAGAAGCGAATTTTCTCAACAATTAACTTTATATATTCTTCTTTTTTGTATAAACCACGATCAGGAAGTTGTAAGTTTAATCGTTCACTAATAGATAGTATCGCAGATGCCTGCATAGCCTCTTGCTTTCTAATATCAACTGTTCCGTTTGAAGATAACTCGGCTTCTGTTAAATCACATATGCCAATTTTGAATCCTTTATTAGTATATTTGGCAATCGTGCCACCCATGCCAATTTCTACATCATCAGCATGAGCACCGAATGCGAGCATATCTAGTTTCATGTCTGTTCACCTTGTTGTTCGTGAATAATTGAGCGCCACTGGAATTCTCCTCGTTCTAGACCTTTGACCAAAATCTCAGCTGTTCCCATATTTGTTGCTAATGGAATCGCGTACACATCACAAAGTCGTATTAAAGCAGTTACGTCTGGCTCATGAGGCTGCGGAGTTAATGGGTCACGAAAAAATATGACCATATCCATTTTATTGTTTGCTACCATCGCTCCAATTTCTTGGTCACCCCCAAGTGGACCTGATTGAAAGCGATGGATTTTCAAGTTAGTAGCTTCAGAAATTTTTTGTCCTGTCGTACCAGTAGCATAAAGTTCATGTTTTTCCAATGTCGATAAATAAGCTGTTGAGAATTGAATTAAATCATTTTTCTTTTTATCATGGGCTACAAGTGCTATTTTCATCTTGCTCCTCCATTATGCAATAATATTTTCTAATCCATATACTAGGTGATCAAGTTTCATAACAGTTTCAATTGAAATCTTCACGCCTGTCATGAATGATTCTCTATTATATGAATCATGACGAATTGTTAAGGTTTGTCCATTTCCCCCAAATAATACTTGTTGATGTGCTATCAAACCAGGTAGTCTTACACTATGTATATGCATCCCATCAATATTGGCTCCTCTAGCACCCGCTACTGCCTCATGTTCATCAGGATGCCCTTGTTGTTTTGCCTCTCTCTCCGCTGATATCAATTGTGCTGTTTTTATAGCCGTACCAGAAGGAGCGTCTAATTTCTGATCATGGTGCAGTTCAATAATTTCGATGTCCGGAAAATATTTAGCAGCCATTTGTGAAAATTTCATCATAAGTACAGCACCAACAGCAAAATTTGGGGCTATTATCGTACCAAGTTTTTTGCTCGCAGCTAATTCAGTAACTCTTGCTAAGTCTTCAGCTGAGAAACCAGTTGTTCCAACAACAGGTCTAACACCATATTGTAAAGCTATTTCTGTATGTCTTTTACCAATTTCTGGTGTCGTCAAATCTACTAACACGTCTGCTTGGTGAGCTTGTAAACAATTCTCTAAATTAGTATAAATCGGTGTATCCATGTTAGGTAAACCGTTAATATCAGAGATAAGTTGCCCATCATGTTTGCGATCTACCGCTCCTACTAATGAAAATTCCTTTGTATTATGTATTAAATGTAAGGCCTCTTTGCCCATTCTACCTCTAGGGCCTGCAAGAACAATGTTAATTTGTTCACCCATTGCTGTCATTCTCCTTTCGCTTTTAAAGTCCAGCGATTTTTATCTCTAGTTTGAAATTTATCCATTACACGATCGTGCGCAGTTTCTAAATTTATGTCGAGGGAATTTGCTAAACAAATTAATACAAAGAGCATATCACCTAGTTCTTCTTGAATTTCCCGTTCATTCTCAGTATCCTTCTTTTGCTTTTCACCGTAATAATGATTTATTTCACGTGCTAGTTCTCCTAGCTCTTCAGTCATTCTAGCCAGCATTGCTAATGGGCTAAAATAACCTTCTTTAAATTGATTAATATACTGATCAACTTCAAGCTGGATTTCATTTAACGTTTTAGTCATTCATAACCACCTCTTTCTCATCTTACATGTTAGCCAAAAGCTACTCATTTGACAAATGTTTCGTTTTTCAATTGACCCTTTTATCCATTATTTCATCTATTGTAACTATCGGCTAGTTCAAATATAATAAGAAAAGTTGGGGCACTAAAATTTACTTATAATAAGAGTATGTCATATTGTCTTAGGTGAAATGTCGTTATCCTTGCTCGGCCGACAAGATACGACCAGTTGATTCTGAAACAGGACATAAATACCATTATGAAGCGATAAAGCTCCAGGAAGAAGGCAAGCTCTTGCCGTTCGTTTTATACGCAAGATACATAGCATCAGGCTCTTTTCGTAAAATTTGTTGTTGTACCAAAAAAGTGGTTATACACTGTAAGAAATCGTTGTACCGAAGAAAAGATACCACGAACGCTAGTTGTGTACGGTTTATTTCTAAATACGAAAAACAACAATCAATGCGAAAACAGTCTAACATAAAAGTTTTATGTGTAATACGATTTAATCTGACTACTGTTTTGGAGGACGTTATGCAATTAGGAATCAGAACTAAAAATATCTTATTTATTTTACTAGGATCAGCAATTTTCGCATTTGGACTCGTTCATTTTAATATGCAAAATAACCTTGCCGAAGGTGGATTTACTGGTATTACTTTGCTATTATTCTTTACTCTAAAAATAGATCCGGCATATTCAAATTTATTGTTAAATATTCCAATGTTTATTCTCGGTTGGAGGTTACTTGGCAGACAAGCATTTTTGTATACGGTCATTGGAACAGTGGGCTTGTCAGTCTTTTTATGGATTTTCCAGCGCTATACTATTCAAATGCCATTAAATGAGGATTTAACTTTAGCAGCATTATTTGCAGGAGTCTTTATCGGTGTTGGTTTAGGCATCATTTTTCGCTTTGGTGGAACTACCGGTGGTGTAGATATACTTGCTAGATTAGCACATAAATACATTGGCTGGAGCATGGGAAAAACAATGTTCTTATTTGATGCAGCAGTTATTACGATTTCACTTATCGTATATTTAACATATCAGGAAGCAATGTATACACTCGTTGCAGTATTTGTTGGAGCTCGTGTCATTGATTTCATGCAGGAAGGTGCATATGCTGCCAAAGGTGCTACGATTATCTCAGATAAAAATGAAGAAATAGCTGAAAAAATTATGAAGGAAATGGATAGAGGAGCAACCTTCTTGAAAGCACAGGGCTCATTTTCTAAAATTGATAAAAATGTCTTATATTGTGTTGTAGGAAAAAATGAAATCGTCCGCTTGAAGAACGTTATTACATCTATTGATCCTCACGCTTTCGTTGCAGTAAGTGATGTCCATGACGTATTAGGTGAAGGATTCACACTTGACGAAAATAAAAAACCACTTGAACGTTAACTCATGATTACATAGATTAGTTTGCACAACAAAGTTAATTACGTTATGTATTAGATAAGGATAAATGCGGATTTAAAGCAAACAAAGGACCAGGATAAATCGTATCCTGGTCCTTTATTTATTGCAATTATTATTTGTAAGCTTTACTTCTTAATCGTCTTGTGACATACCAATATACATTAGTACAAATCTTACAAGCTCTAAGACAGCAACCGCTGCCGCTGCAACATATGTTAATGCAGCTGCATTAAGCACTTTCTTCGTTTCTCTTTCTTCCTCGTTTCTAATCACACCTAGTGATACCACTTGCTCCATTGCACGATTAGAGGCGTCAAATTCAACTGGTAATGTAACCACCTGAAACAACACTGCAAATGCCATAAAGATGATACCTAATAACAGCATGTTTGCTGAAGCAAAAATAATACCTGCAAGAATAATTATCCAAGAAAAATTCGAACCGATATTTGCTACAGGAACAAGTGAATGTCTTAATCGTAAAAATGCATAATCCTGTTGATCTTGTATCGCATGTCCAACTTCATGTGCCGCAACAGCTGTACCAGCAAGTGAATGACCATGATAGTTATCTGACGAAAGACGAACTGTTTTTGAACGTGGGTCATAATGGTCAGACAGCACTCCACGTGTTTCCTCAATATTGACATCGTGTAAGCCGTTCGCATCCAATATGCTACGAGCTACTTGAGCTCCAGACATTGCTGATGATGATGGGACTTTAGAATATTTTTTATACGCTCCCTTCACCTTCATTTGAGCCCAAATAGGAATAATAATTAGTAGTGCAAAATAGGCGATGTACCACATGCTAACTTACTCCACTCCTCTATTTTAATAATATAATGATAATTTTAGCTGAACAACAGATATTATGTCAATCATTTAGCTTTTTACGTGACTGTTGTTTTACCTTATCAGCTTTGTATTTTTTCCATCCAGCATATGATAATGATAATAAAATAACACTTCCAATAGAAATCATTACCCATAATAGCGACGGATCAGTATCATCATCCTTCACTGCATTAAATAATTCATTTAAATCAGCTTCCATTTGATCAAGTTGTTGAATTTGTTTAGTTTTTTCCAAACTAATATGTTGATTTGATTCTAGAAAACGAATATGGCTATCCACTCTCGTTACCCACTCAGGATTAACATCGACCTTAATACTAGGTTGAATAACTTCATATTTATTTAAGAATAAATTCAACATATATTGAAATGTTTCAGTATCATCTTGCTCAATTGCACCTTTCATTTGATGAAAGTACTTCATTGTCGAATGCTCCATTTCAACCCATAACGGTTGATGCTCTGAAATGATAGCATCAATAACCAATCGGAATTGTACAACTTTTCTAATCCTTTCTTCATGAGAAAGAGCCGTCTTAGTTACAGCTTCAACAGCATTATTATGTGTAATTGTTATCACTCGTAATTCATCCATAGTATATGGTTTATCACTACTACTAAATTGTAAAAATTCATTAGTAAAGTGTTCCAAGAGACTTTTTGCATCGTCATATCTCTCACTTTTCACCATCTGTAAAGCTTCATCAGCTATTTCATCAAGTTTTTTCCAATGCTCTATTTCCGCAGCGTATTTATTACTTGGCAATACTAATAGTATTAGTACTAACAACAACATCATACGTCTATTCATACTTGTCCCTCCTCAAACTTCTATTAATAATTATGAGAAGGTGGACAAGAGTAGAACTAAAAATACGAAAAAAGCCTAGACAAGCTGTTCACCTCGTTCATAGTATGAAGTCGACAACAGCGTCATAAGCTATTAAAAGATTCCACAAAACTATAAATGGATCCGTGTTTATTTATTAGTAGGAAATAAAACAACCAATGTCGAATACAACCTTGTAAAAAGACCAAAGTGGAGACTCTGCTCCACCTGATTAAAAAGCTGATAAGCATTTGCTAGAAAACGAACTAGAATAATGCTACTTGTGATGTTGAAAAGTTGTTATCAACGTCGTCAAAGTATTTCGCGAATGGTAAAAAATATGTTATTACGTTATGCTCAACACAAACCTATCTTTTTTCACACAAAGAACATACGTAATGGCAATAGATGTTATACTAAGCCAAAATGTAAAATACCCAATTTGTTGTACATATTCATTTAACACGTGATACCAAGGTAACATACCAAAAACATAATCAATAACATCATTATGTAAAGTCCACACACTAGCGATTGCTAAATGATACCATTTTATGCGGTAAAAAGGCGCAAAAAGTAACCCTTGCAACGCCATGGCACCATGTGAAAAGATTAGCATCAAACTAGCAAAATCCAGTGAACCTAACTCAAAATATACTAGTATATTCATGACAACAGCCCAAATGCCATACTTAAATAAAGTGACGATAGCTAACGCTTCAATTAGACCCCAATTCTTTTTAAGTAAAAAGGCCACGAGAACAAAAACGAAAAATAATGACGCAGTAGGACTATCTGGCACAAAAATAAGGTATTTTGGAGGTGTTGCATATAATTGCCACCTATACCAATAGTAACCATATATTGTACCTAGTGTATTAATGACTAATAAACTAAATAGTACCCATCTCTGTCCTAAAGCTTGGATGATCCATCTCATTTTACTACCCAACTTTCGACTTATAATAACTTTATTATTACCTAATATTTAAATTATTAACTCATCTATTAAATGCACTAATTGGGCAATTTCCGGTTTACTCACTTGTCCTTCTGCACCTACCATTTGCCCTTTGTGACGAAGGTCGTCCGTTATTAAAGAAGAAAAAATGACTACTGGTAATTTTGATAATTTCTTATCCTCTTTAATGCGTCTAGTTAAATGATGACCGTCCATTTGAGGCATTTCTATGTCAGTTATTACGAGCTGTACTACCTCTGTTATCTCTTTTCCTGCGTTAATTGTCTCCTCCAAGTAAGCTAATGCTTCTTTACCATTTTCAAAAAACTCAAGGTTACTGAAGCCAGCTTCTTTTAACGTGTCTTCTAACTGTTTCCTTAATAAAGGTGAATCTTCAGCAATGACGAGCCTTTTAGATGATCTCTCTCGTTTACCTAACTTTTTCACTTTATTCACATTCACACCCGAATCTGGGTTAATGTCAACAACAATCTTTTCAAAATCGAGCAACAATAACATGTCACTCTCCATTTTTACAACACCAATTATTTGACTTTCTAAACCTTGGTACATATCTGAAGGCTTTTCAATTTTATCCCAAGAAATCCGATGAATCTGTGTAACGGTATGAACGTGAAATACAATTTTTTGTTGATTAAATTCAGCAACGATAAACTTATCAAGTTTTGGATTAGTCGACTTAGGGAACCCAAGTGCCTTAGCAACATCTACAACTGGAAGAACCTCCCCACGCAACTCAATAATTCCTTCTACGTTTGGGTGTACATGTGGTACTTCTGTAACCACAACTGGATTAATAATCTCTTTAACTTTTATAACATTGATACCAAATTTATTGTTACCAATACCGAATTCTACTATTTCTAATTCATTTGTACCACTTTCTAGTAATATACCATTATTTGTAGCCATATAATGATCCCCCTCTTCTACACTAACTAAATCTCTATTTTCACTTTACTATTTTTATAATAATAAATAAAGAAAAAGCTTGCCATATTTTACATCCATTTTATTATTCTATTTTCCAGTAGTTAAACTATACATACTGTGACACGTATTGTACCAAGTACACTGTATAGCTAGTTTCTATTAGTTTTTCGGTACATCAAACTAATCGTAATGAAGAAATGATTATGCAAAAAAATGTCCTCTCCTTAAACTCTCCTTCATAACTAAAGCTAATTTCAAAACATCAAACTTAGCAACTTATTAACCTCATCCTTCGTATTTACAACGAGCATGATTTTTGATAACTAAAATTATTTCATTTCACAATCCGTTTCTAATAAATAAAAAAAAATCCCGGTTCCTTATCATTGAGATATGAGAAGGAACTAGGCGTATTTAGTCTACTACAACAAAACATTGATATTATATCAGCCATCAACTACCATTCTTTCTTCAACTTCTTTACAACTTTCACCATTGCTATGTTATGCATTTTATATGGTAGTCAACTGTCTTAATTTGAAATTCGTATAATATGCCACTATAATTTTCAATATTCCCATCCATCATTTTGTCAGTTGGTCAGAAATAAGTAACAAAAAGCAAACTAAGAATCCAACTCATTATCTACTTCGTTAATGACACTTTCTACAATTTCGAATGCTGCTTCTTGTACAAAACCTTCACTCAAATTAAATATAAAAGAATAAGCAGACCCTTTATAATTAAACGCTACAAATAAAAATTCATTCTTATCATTCTTTTTTTCCACATATTCAATCGTTTTTCCATTCAAAACCATTGTTTTTCCGTTTGAAAAGGATAACCCTCCGTCTTCAATGTAAGTATATTCCAATACAGTTTTTCCATCATATACTCCATATAAAAATTTGGAATTTGTTTCTTTCTCATAAGCTTGTATCATTGCGGGGTCACTAAAGTCCTCTATGATTTCTCCTCTTTCTTCAGCGTATACTATGGTTAATTTTTTACTATTACCTATTGGTGGCATTTGTATTATAGCAAATACCATTGGATAGTTTTCAAATTCTGGAATTACTACTCCTTCACCTAATTCATCATAAACTTGCTCATTAATATCCGGATCACCAATCGTTTTTGATGAACAAGAAACAAGAATAAACAGTGAGATTATAAAAAATGTCATTTTATGAACTTTCATTATAACCCCTCCATATAAATCCTCTATTTTTATGAATTATATGTCGTTCCTTTGTAATTTAAGCTGCTTTCGATTGATTTATTGCTTTTCATTCCGAGAACTTTCTTCTTTCTCACGAAGTACTAACAAAGAGGTGTGACTTTTTAATCCAATTAAAGACTACTTAAATGTTCATGGATTAACTTCCAATCGTCATAATCATTATTTTTGACAAAGATATTTGTTGCTCGACCACTTCCCGTAACAAATTTGCCATTATAATAACCTTCATAATGATATGTATATATACACGTGGCAGTTTTTTGATCTACTGCAATCCACTCTACATCCTTTGCTGCATATACCTCGTCTTTGATTGTATGCCACGCATTTTCAAAATAATTGTGAATTTCTTCTAAAGTCACACAAGATTTGTTTGTGAACCAATAAACGGCATTTTCATGAAGAACTTTTTTCACATTATTGAAATCATGAGAGTTTGTCGCTTCTATATATTTTTGTAAGGCTTGTTGATAACTCATTGTTTTCTCCTTTACATTTATTAATTCTATCCTTCTTACTACTAAATTATGGATTTTTTACATTATAGTAATTATTACAGAACTTAAAAGCAAAAGGAAGTAATATGTAATTGTAACAGTTAATAACGGCTCTTTTCTTCTCTATAGACAATAAAAATCAAGCAACAAAGTTTACGAAAAGAGCCAAACAAATTACATAGTAATAACAACAAACCCTTTTTTTTGTCCGGATTCAACATACCTGTGAGCATCATCAATCTGTTCTAAGGGAAAGGATCTATCTATGAGTGACTTTATCTTCCGCTTCTCAATAAGCTCTTTTAGGAAATGTAAATCTTCAGCCTTCTCGGTTGATAATGCACAAATTACTTTCTTACTGCTAAA
The DNA here is from genome assembly GCF_033963835.1 of Cytobacillus sp. IB215665. Lineage (NCBI taxonomy): Bacteria > Bacillati > Bacillota > Bacilli > Caryophanales > Bacillaceae > Cytobacillus > Cytobacillus sp. IB215665. The sequence continues at coordinate 70,695 of NZ_JAXBME010000012.1, read as the reverse complement.
CATTGAAGTCCACAGCATTTCATAAAGCTGCTTTATTTTAAAGCTGGCTAAAAGGTAATGACCATTTTGCTTTAGTGAGTCTTTACATTTTAAAAACGAACTCTTGCCCAATATGTCAAAAATAAGATCGTATGTTTCACCGTTTTTAGTAAAATCATCAGTTGTGTAATCAATAACTTTGTCAGCCCCCAGAGCTTTCACAAATTCGACTCTCGAAGTACTACATACACCGGTGACTTCCGCACCAAAGTATTTTGCAATTTGTACTGCTGCAGAACCTATACTCCCAGACGCCCCATTAATAATTACTTTTTGTCCACTACGAACATCTACTTTTCGAAGTAAATTCAACGCAGTCATTGCCCCATAAGGGACGACTGTTGCTTCCTCAAAAGTCATATTCGTTGGTTTAGTGGCTAATATCCCTTTTTCTGCTAGACAAATATACTGTGCATAAGCACCCATATTTTGACCGAGATATCCAAAAACCTCATCTCCTAGTTTAAATGATTTGACATCTTTTCCTACTAATTCAATTTGCCCAGCAAACTCACTTCCTAGAATATTTATCTTTGGCTTCCTAAGTCCGAAGAAAAATTTAGAAAATGCCCAGAAGAGCAAGGGCATATTAAATTTACTAGGGGTGATTTCACTAAAATTTCGAGCCACTAAATCTCCATAATTTATAGAAGTTGCAAATACTCTAATCAATACTTCATTGTCCTTTGGTATTGGTTTCTTCACATCTTTTAGTTCTAAGACATCAGGCGAACCAAAATGCTCATATACAATCGCTTTTATCCTAAACTCCTCCTTTAACACGTCAAAGTTTAATAAATCATAATGATTTCAAATCAGAGTAATATATTTTAAAAATGTGCTATTTTGCAAATTAACACTCCACAATAGTCATTCATTAACTTTCGCTGTTTTCACATTAATTGTTCCTTTTCGTAATTAGCTAACGTTTGGCATCTTTTCACTTCTAAAGGCTAGAAAATCATCAGCAGTTGCTCAAAAGTAAGTGAAAAAAGCAACACATTTCAAAAAAAAGCAATAACTTGACAACATTTATATCTATTATTCTCCTAATAATTAACTTTAGAATATAATCAAGGTGTTGATAAAATGAGCATGGAATCACTAATTTCTATTTAATGAGGTACTTAGGGGAACACATTTTAAACAAGTTGCACAAATTTTAACTCATTTATAATTTGAGTCTTCAGCTATTGGATTGAAGCCTTTCATCATCAAATAAACAGCAAGAACCAACTCAAATATAGCTGTTGGAGTATTCATAATAAAATAAATTGGTGTTATTAATTTAATTACATCAAACATCAAGAGAAATGTTACTACTAGAGTTAAAATACAGCCAATAAAGCCCCAAATTGAAAGCCATATAGGAAAAAGATTCATTCGAAAAGAGCAATAATATAGTATTAAACCACCTATACTCCACGGTAATATCATTGCAATATGATTCATCCCATCTCTATATAATCGAAGCAATTCTCCAATAGTTTTGAAATAGGATAGATCTGGCTGACCTTCTATTATAAAACGTTCACTAATGAATAATAGTAATAGTAGAGAAACTATTCCAACAAAAAGAAATGCTGCTCCAATAATTCTGAATCCGAAATATGCAAGAGCTATTCCTTCATTATATTTCTTAATTATTGGATATAATAAAACGGCCAAACAAACATATACAGTGGCCATAGAAAATTGAAAAAACACAGCGAGCATAACTTGCACTTTGCTTGATGATAATTTAAATAGGTAATCCGATTGTTCTAAAGCTGGAACCGTTGAGAATATACCTGAAACTAATCCTAATATTAATAAAATACCGAATAATAAGGCTTTTTTCCTGTAAGAACTCATCGCACACCTCCTCATCATGTTGCTTTATTTTCTTCTTATCCATTCCCTATAATAAAATACATATATTGGATCCTATCAGAGCTAATGGAACCTCAATAATGACTGTCACTATAGCATGACTACTTAAATATTTGTGAGATTGTAACTATATTACTTGAATAAATTGGAGTTCGATAGACACTTTAGTGTTGTTTTCACCAATAATCATTCCACTGGTGAACATCTTTTCTAATTAGAAGTAAAGTTTGAAAATAAATAGAGGATCATTTGTGCCACATTTGTGAACACTTTCACATTACTATAGACATAATAAATCACTCGGAATAAAATGTAGGTGAATTTAAAAATCACTACAATTGATAACATAAATTAGCATGTAAAAAGGGGTGGATTTATATGAAGGGTACAGCAATTTTATTCAAAGAGACTCGACCTGTAACAATATTAGAAGACGTTGATAAATCAATATACCATGAAATAAAAAAACAGTGTGGATGTCAACAATGTAATTGCTCAATTGACAACAAAAATATAGAATTTGGCCAAGTGTCACCTGTTATGTGGCATGAGGAAGAAGTTGATTGGGATTATGGATATTAAGTAAAAACCTCTTTGTAAACTGTGGCATTTTAGCTTTCAAATTGAAACAGCTAATTATCACCGTATTCAAGAAGAGTAGTTGCTACAAACCCTAGTTAAATAACATTTCTTAGTACGAAAATTCTTAACGAAAGAAACCTTTGTTACTTATAAACAATTTTGTTATAGCTCCAGTGTCCTATAATAGGTTTACTGGAGCTTTGCTTTATATGTATTCATTTTATGCTGGATAGCCTCCACCAGGTGGTGGCCATGCGCCAAGCAATCGACGTATTAAAATAATTTCACCTAAATGATATGTATTATGTGAAGCTATATTACGTAATGAGCTAACAGGAGTTTCAGTAGGCCAATTTTGTAACGGTTCATCAAGTCGTATCTTTCGTGCTATTTCACAAGCTTTATCTATGCCATTTAAAAAATTTTCTACAATCTTTACCCATTCTTCATTACTAGAAGGCGATTTATCCTCTGGCCAAGTATCCATTGCACTCTTTGGTAGGTCACGGTTTCCACCTTGAAGAAATTCTAAGAAAAAATCCTGCCAATACGACATATGACCTAGAAGTTGATAAATTGTATATGGTAAACCTTCGATGCTCTCCCCTGCAAGTTGCCCATCAATATCTGAGAGCGCTCTGTTAATTGGGATATGCCCACGCTCACCCTTCAATGATTGTATTAGAGTTTTAGAAAATTCTTCGTTAACTGTCGACAACGAAACCAACCCTTTCTTGACTTATATTTCCACTGATTATAATACTAACAGCATACGGTACTATATTCATACAAAACTGTTTTCACATAGATTGTTGTTTATCATATTACTAAATAAACATGTATACAACTTGAACGCGTGGTATCCTTTCTTGGATAAAGCGATGACAGTTACGTAAAACAACATCTTCAACTTATAATTTTAATTTACGAATATTTGCAACAAACTTTACGAAAAAAGCTTTATATAAACACATGAAAGTTGTACACTCATATGGTTTTTCAGCTAAACAATAAATTGTACGTTTTAATCATGCACATTCGTACAGACAAAATTATAAATATGTCATAGACATATATAGAGAATGAGAAAGTGGGGTGATTTATTAATGTGTAACTACGGTGTAGCTGGCGCTGGCTATCCTGGATATGGCTACGGTCCTGGAGTAGGAGGAGCCTTTGGATCTACATTTGCGTTAATTGTTGTACTATTCATTCTGTTGATTATCGTACTTGGAGCATTTTGTTTAACATATTAGTTAATCAAATTCCATTGAGTATTATCATACCTTTTCCTTTTCATTTCACTTTTCAACAATGAAGAATAGGGAGGTCACCACTTGATCACCTCCCTCCTTTTTATACTTTTTGACCTTCATTTAATGCCGTTTTTACTTCTCTGTACGAAAGACTGTGTGCATCAGCGACTTCTTTATACGTAATAAACCCTCCAGCAGCATTGACACCTTTTAACAGAGCTGGACAGTCCAGGCATGCCAATTTATAGCCTTTACTTGCAATATTTACAGCATATGGTATTGTGACATTCGTTAAAGCGATTGTAGATGTTCTTGGTACTGCTCCAGGCATATTTCCTACAGCATAATGAACTACACCATGCGTTACATACGTTGGATCCTTATGTGTTGTTACCCTATCAGTCGTTTCAAATATACCCCCTTGATCGATTGCTACATCAACGATAACAGACCTCTCTTCCATCATCCTAACCATTTCCGACGAAACAAGCTTTGGTGCCTTTGCCCCAGGTATAAGTACTGCTCCTATAACTAAATCCGAATCTAATACTGCTTGCCCAATTGTATACGGATCAGACATAAGTGTTTGAATCGAGGTTCCAAAAATGTCATCTAGCTCCCTCAGCCTATTTGGATTAACATCAATAATTGACACATTTGCCCCAAGCCCTATTGCTATTTTTGCGGCATTAGTGCCAACTACTCCACCACCTATAATCGTGACCTTTCCTCTTTTCACCCCGGGCACTCCTCCAAGTAGTACCCCTTTACCACCTTTAGATTTTTCTAGAAACTGTGCGCCAATTTGCGTAGCCATTCTCCCTGCCACTTCACTCATTGGAGTTAATAAAGGCAAGGTCTTGTCTTCCATTTGAACTGTTTCATATGCTATAGCAACTACTTTTTTCTCGGCGAGTGCTTCTGTTAGCTCCCTATTTGTTGCTAAATGCAAATAAGTGAATATAATTAATCCCTCATAGAAGTAATGATACTCTTCTGTTAAAGGCTCTTTAACTTTCATCACCATATCACATTCCCAAGCTGTTTTTGCAGATTCAACAATTTCTGCACCAGCTTCAATATACAATTCATCAAAAAAACCAGATTGTAGGCCAGCACCACTTTCAATAAAAACTTTATGGCCTGCTCGCGTTAAATGTAGTACGCCAGCTGGTGTAAGCGCTACTCTACTTTCACTTGTTTTTATTTCTTTTGGAATGCCAACTCTCATCTTATCACCATCCTTTCGACCAAACTTTATTTGTTGTGAGATCATTCAAGTTACCTTTAACAAGACTTATCAAATTTAACTGTCAAGATTGAGTAGTTCTAAGCAATATTTAAACAGCCCTTATCTTAAATTTAAACTTTCGATTTTAGAACAAAAATGTATGTAGTTGAAGTATTGTTACTACTCTATATAAAAATGACACAACTATCATTCGTTCAATTAATGGATTGCATCTAATGCTTGCGTAACAACTTTAATTAATAAATTCACATCTTCATCCTTAATCGTTAAAGGTGGTGCAATTGTCAAAACATTGTTATACCCTGAAACAGTCATCCCATTTTTCCCAATGATTACCCCGTGGTTTTTACAAACCTCAATTACTTTATTTACTTTGTCAATAGCTAATGGTTGTTTAGAGACTTTATCGTTAACTAATTCTATTCCGATTAGCAGCCCCTTCCCTCGTATATCTCCCACGTAGGGATGATCTTCAAGCCTCTCATCAAACTCTTGTAATATAGCTGAACCTACGCTTTTTGATCGCTCAAAGAGCTGTTCCTGCTCCATAATATCAATATTTTTCATTGCAAGCGCACAAGCTGCAGGGTTACCCCCAAAAGTATTGACATGTCGGAAAAAATCATATTGCTCTGAACCATTAAACGATTCATAAATATTTTTCCGAACAGCTGTTGCAGCTAAAGGTAGGTAAGCACTCGTAATTCCTTTTGCCATTGTAATAATGTCCGGTTTAACATCATAATTCATGTATCCAAATGGCTCCCCAGTTCGACCAAAACCGCAAATGACTTCATCTGATATAAGGAGGGAACCATGTTTTTCACATACTTTTTTTACACCTTTCATATACCCATCTGGGGGCATTAAAATACCACCACCCGTAATGATCGGTTCCATAATTACAGCAGCCATCGTCTCGCTTAACTCCCATGTCATCACGTGATCAATAGCTTTAACAGACGCTAAATCAACAGGGTCTTTTGCAATAGTGTCCTCTTCACACCTGTAAGCATCTGGTGGGGCCACATGAATAAAACCTGAAGCAAGCGGTTCATATTTATACTTCCTTTGTGCCTGACCTGTAGCAGCTAACGAACCAAAGGTATTACCATGATAACCTCTATAACGAGATATAATTTTGTATCGGTGATGGTCACCACGTTGTTGATGATATTGTCTGACAATTTTAAATGCGGTTTCATTTGCTTCGGAACCACTATTTGAGAAAAAGAAAACATAATCATCGCCCAACAGTTTAGTGAGCTTTTCGGCTAAATGAATAGCTGGTATGTGACTTTGAGTAAGTGGGACATATGGACATTGCAATAATTGGTCATATGCGGCTTCAGCAAGCTCTTTACGTCCATACCCTACATTTACACACCATAGTCCAGACATTGCATCTAAATATTTATTTCCGTTTATATCAGTTATCCAAGATCCTTTTGCTTGACTTATTACCATCGTCGATTTAGGGTCATATGGTTTCATGGAGTGCCAGACATAATGGTCATCCTTCATCATCATATCCTTTGCTGTTGTTTCTCGTTCCATATACCTCCCGCCTTTCAATTAATTAATGGTTGCAGCAAACAATCGTAGCTGACATAAATCTATTTGTTATTGATAGGAAAATAGGATTGAATTTCCTTCACCATATTAGTAAATTGAGTCTGGTCTCGAAAGTCTTCAGGATGCCAATTCTCAACAATCCACCTAACTAGCTCCACTGGACTATTAAAAATTTCACCACTAGAATCCGCTTTACGAATCATATACCTCCCATTGTCTTCGTCAATTGTCACTTCACAAGGTAAGGCACTCCCTTTACAACTAAGTTCATACTCCATGTTTTCTTCCTCCCTTTTTTACTAAGGCTTGAATTCGTCGTTAACGTGATGACTGTTGCATAAAACCTCTTATCGCAGTTTTAAATGCAGTGACAATAACAAAGGTACGAAAGAAGCCTTTCTATAAAATGTTCTATTACTTTATCACAGTATTTTAGAGAAACTTGTAAAAATTCGGCGTTTTTTAAATCATTTCTTTCGAATGATTTCATCTTTTTTGGACAAATGCAGTCATTATTTATATACTAATCTTAATCTTTTTATATGAGACAACCTTTAAATTTTTTTCGGAAGGATGTACGTTAACATGGAACACCTTATTAATTCACGTGTAAAAAACATTGAGATATCTGGCATTCGAAAATTTTTTAACTTTGTTGCAGATTTTGAAGACGTTATATCTTTAACAATCGGCCAACCTGATTTTCATACACCTAACCATATTAAAGATGCAGGTATTGAATCTATAACAAAAAACTATACTACATACACTCCTAATGCAGGTGACCTAGCATTACGAAGAGCAGCATCAACTTTTGTATTGGAGAAATACCGTTTGCAATATGATCCAGAAAATGAAGTCATTGTCACGATAGGTGCAAGTCAGGCAATAGATATCGCTTTTAGAACAATTTTAGAAGAAGGTACAGAGGTTATACTTCCTGGTCCAGTTTATCCAGGTTACGAACCAATCATAAAACTTTGTGGTGCAAAGGCTATTCATGTTGATACGACGATGAGTGATTTTAAACTGACGGCAAAATCGATCGAAGAACATATTACTGAGAAAACACGTTGTATTGTATTACCTTACCCTTCAAATCCAACTGGAGTTACCCTCACACCTGATGAGTTGGAGGAAATTGCGGCATTATTAAAAGATAAAAATATTTTTGTTCTATCAGATGAAATTTATAGTGAACTCGTGTTCACAGGAAGACATCATTCAATTGCAAGCTATTTACCAAATAAAACGATAGTCATTAACGGGCTAAGTAAATCTCACTCAATGACCGGGTGGCGTATTGGTTTTTTATTTGCACCGTCTTACCTAGTTAAACATATATTAAAAGTCCATCAATATAATGTTTCTTGCGCATCCTCTATTTCCCAGAAAGCTGCTTATGAAGCACTCACTAATGGGAAAAATGATGCTATTCCAATGAAAGATACATATCGACAAAGATTGGAATATGTCGAAAGTCGACTAGAAAAAATTGGGCTTCCAGTTACTAAACCTACTGGTGCATTTTATATATTTCCGTCTATTAAACAATTCCAGTTAACATCCTATGAGTTTGCAATAAAATTAGTTACGGAAGCAAGGGTAGCCGTCGTTCCTGGAAGTGCTTTCTCCTCTTATGGAGAAGACTATATTCGACTATCGTACGCGTATTCTATGGAAACTTTAACGGAGGGTTTAAATCGTATAGAGAATTTTGTTTTAAACTATTAAGATAGTAAACCTCTTTGAAGGCACCAGCCAAAAGAAGGAATTTATAGGAATTTATTAAGTTAAAGATGAATGAATATTGTTTTTTTATAGATTGAGTTTATATTCGTCTGTTATGTCACACATTATATAATAATAATGATCAAGTACATCACTAATATTTAGTGGTGTACTTGTATTATTTAGACCTTTAAATGGATTCCTATACTATATTCATCTTGAAAGTTAATTGTATATACTGAACCAAGTTCATGCTCAATAAATAATGGACGGCTTTGCCATTCATTAATAGCATATGGTAGAATCCAATGGACAATGGTAAAAGTAATAACACCAAATACCGCCGCCATGCGCTTTACTTCTACGTTCAAAGCTGGCCGAAAGAATAAAATATACAATATAAATCCAAGGGGAAGTGTAATTTGATTGAAACTAAAAGCAAAGGATCCTAATATAAAATATCCGACTACTTTTAAGGGAAAATACGATTCTACTTCATCTTTTTTCCATACTAAATACAAGGAACAAACAATTAATAAAACATTGTAAACATTTGTTACCATCATTACCTCCATCTGCTATGAAAAGGAATTAGTCATTGTATAATTAAACTTAACAAAGCAATCCTCTGTAATTTATATTCAATTTTTGATTATGTTATTTCAAATAACTTTTTGAGAATAGGAAATGCTCGTTTGCCAAGACATGCTGTTGAAGGTTACACTCCTAACATTACAGATGCTTTAAACCTTTATAAAACAATATTGATAACAAATTTGTTGTTGTAACTTAGCTCATTTGCGAACAAAATAAGGATAAATAGAGCAACTTTATACTTTGCTCACTATCCTTCGTTTTATTATTATTTATAATGGCTAACAATTTAAGCACTTTTAATAGAACATACATCCGTTACTGTTTTTTAAACTACCAATTCTTTTTCTAGTTCCAACCTTAATTGATCCGGAATAGCCTCGCTTTGCTGGGTTTCAAAATTGAAATAGACAATCACAGCTTCTCCTTTTGCAATATGTTGATTCGTATGAGCATCAACAATTAAATGTTCTATTTTAAAGCTTTTTGTACCTACGTGGGATACTCTTGAAAAAATTCTTAATTGTTGGTCAAAGAAAGCTTGATTAATAAAATCACATTTTATTGAAACTACAACATATTTCCAATCTTTAATATCACAATGTGGATCAAATTGCTTAAAATATTCAACCCTAGCTTCCTCTAAGTAAGTAAAATAACTAGTGTTATTGACATGTCCTAGTGCGTCTGTTTCAGAAAAGCGTACTTTTATGTTACATTCATGCATCATTTCATCATCCCTTCCACAACCTCTGCTTCATTTTTGTTAGGATTTAAATTATGTTGATAATTTTAGCTGTTGAATCATTCTTCTATATTCTATTTCTACATAGTATAGCTATATACCTTTTTTCTTTTAGCTTACTATCAACTTAAATCTCAACAATCAATTGGTATATGTTTAGTAGATTCTTCCTAGTTATTTTGTAAATAACGAATGTTATTCTAATAACTTTAATCGATCTAAAACAGTGGCTAGCTGTGCTCTCGTTACATGTTCGTTCACTCTGAAGTTTCCTTCACTGTTAGCTGTAAGAACTCCTTTATTCATAGCTTTGAGGATTGATTCTTCTGCCCAATGTCCTTCATAGTCTTTTTTTTCCACAGGTTCTTCATCCTCACCGATAAACCATGCTAACGACTTGCTCCCATTCAAAGTGTTTAAGTCAAGATTACCATTGTACCATGACACTTTTCCCTTACTAGTGTATTGCCAAATTTCACAAGGGTAGTCTGGTTTCTTTTGCTGAGTGCCGTCGTTGCTACCGTATCGAGGAAGCCATAGGAAATCTGCGTTCACTTTATCCATACCGAAAGGTTTATAAAGGTGATGACCTGTGTACAATCCTACTTTCCAGCCACTTGCCTTACACACATCAATAAATGCTTGTGTAGCAGGTTTCATCTGTGCAACAGTGGGCGTTGTTTGTTCCTCAACATCAACTACTAAAAACTTTGCACCTAGATCAATTCTACTAAGGAAATCACGCGCTTCTACAATTGCGTCGTTTTCACTGACAAACCTAGCGTATGCATAATGAGCAAATGGAATACCATATTTTTTACAGTTATTTACATGTTTGACGTATTCACGATCAATAACAGTAGAACCATATTGCACTCTAATAATCATTAACGCTACTTCTTCAGCAGCCTTTGCCCAATTAATATTACTAGTAATTTGGTGGTGTGATACATCCACGATAAGTGTTTTGTTCATCATTTATCGACTCCTTATTTCACTATATGCAGTTAAATAATGTGTGCTTGTACAAAATCACTAAATAAATGAAATAATTCGCTTAGTTAAAAAAGTCGAATCCAAAATGAATCAGGATCCGACTTTTTTTCATCTAATAAATAAGCATACAAAGCTGGGTAAACGTTTTAATAGAGTTTATGCTTATTAATAACCCACTTTTTGTAAACATTGTTAAATAGCAGTTCTTGAATTAATGTTACGCGATTGTCCTTATGTTACAGAAGAAAAGATGGTACCAACTCTATTTGATACCACCTCCTACATACGTATATTAACGATTCATGTGAAAAAAACCTTTAAAAAACAGAGACAAAAACATGTTGTGATTTTTAGTATAATTATTTTATTTACTAAACTGAAAAAAGAATTGTTGGATGATTACATAGTTAAGATACGATCCACAAGTTACTTGTTATAATTCATTGGACAAAGTCCATTCTTTGATCAGCGATATATTCAATCATTACTTTAATAAAAATCCATTCTTTAACGGATCATCTTCATCTACTAGGAATTGGTGTAGCCCTGTTATAAATGCAGAACCAGTTATTTTTATTGTAATTGCATCATTACCATCATATTTAGTAATAGAACTAATTTCTCCTACTAACTGACCACCTATTATACTTTCAAAAACAAGTTTGTCTTGATATTGTATATTGCCATAATGATGCAATGCCGCCATTAAAGCGCTAGTACCGCTTACTGAAGGCGATCGATCAATATGCCCTGTACAGTTCATTACTAATAGCTGTACTTTTGAATTATTTAACTGACTTTCGTCATATAATATCACGCCGCTTATTTCTTTAACAGCTCCATCGGTATGGCTAGATAAATCCATTTCGATTTGTTTATTAATCTCTTTGACGATATTGCGAATTGCTACTAAGTTTGTAACATCAAGCTCTATTCCTATGTCACCAACCCTTACAATTGCATAGTATGCACCACCGTATGAAATATCAACATTTAACATACGATGTGGAACATTTAATTGTATTTTCATCGAATTATCTAAATATGAAGGACTGTATTGAAAGTTTACTGAGTCTACTGTTGTTCGATCACATTGTGCGTGGGCTATGACCTTGCCTGCTACACTGTCGATAATTATATCTTTTGACATACTATTAATGTCTATTAAACCTGTCTCTATAGCTGCGGTTACAACTTCAATAATCCCTTGACCATACACAGATGTATACCCTTCATTGTCGAAAAATATCATTCCAAAGTGAGCGTCTCCTTGAACAGGTTCAGTAATCATACACCCCTTCATACCTGCATGTCCTCGTGGTTCTTTCATAAGAATATGACGTATAATTTCAAAGTGATTTGCCAAGTAATCTTTTTTTTCTTCCATCGTTTTCCCCCTTATCGGAGGAACTCCACCAGTGATGATTCTTAGTGGTTCACCTGCCGCGTGAACATCAACAGTTGTAATCAATTTGTTAAATTCCATTACTCCACCTCTTGTTGATCATATTAATGGTTTTTTCGCATTAATTGGTGCGTTTCGTTCTAGCATATAAGCATGTTATATCTTGCGTTCATGGCATTTTTTCTACTTTTAATTATTGGTGCTTTTATTAAACCTCGTCTTACAGTCTATTATTATTAAAAATTGCAAGTTAACAATTTTATATGATAGTTACCTATATTACTCATGTCCTTCCATTGGTGGAATGAGTAGAAATCCGTCCTTCAGCTTATCTTTTGGATTGTAAAAGAAATTGTGCATCCCCATTACCCAAGCAGAGCCAGATATTTCGGTGATTACTGCTTCAACATTTGCTACTGAAGTCGTTTGTATTACTCTTCCTTTAAACGTCGTTCCAACAATACTCTCATGAATAAATAGCTCATTTAATGCTATCTCATGTTTTGCATACAATGTCGCAAGTTTTGCAGACGTCCCTGTACCACATGGAGAACGATCAATTCCACCAGGTGGGACGACAACCGTATTTTTCACGTGTGCATTTTGGTGACTCGGGTACGTAAAAAATTCTACATGAGTTAAGCCATTAATAAATGGATGTTCAGGATGAACAATTTCAGTGCTTTCATTTATTTTATCTCGAAGTTTTACAGCTATTTCTACTATTTTTGATGCATTAGCAGGGTTGAGTCCTAGCCCCAATTTTCTTGCATCTGTTATTGCATAAAAATTTCCGCCGTATGCTATATCACAATGAATATCTCCATAGCCATCGAGGTTTACGTTAATGCTTTTCAATAAGAAAGAAGGGATATTACAAAAGGCTACCTCAATTGCTTTACCATTAGAGATTGTTATATTAACCTTGACCAGCCCTGCAGGTGTATCTAATGTAAGAGTTGTAATCGGCTCCTGGGTATTAATCATCCCTGCTTCAACTAGTGCTGTGCAAACTCCAATTGTATCGTGACCACACATAGGTAAATAGCCGCCTGTCTCAATGTAAATCACGCCAATATCTGCTTCAGGGTGACAAGGCTCTGTGATTAAGGCACCTGACATCACATCATGTCCTCTCGGTTCGTACATTAAAAACTGCCGGATATAATCATAATTTTTTTTCATATATAGCATTTTGTCAGACATGGTTTTGCCTTCTAACTTTGGGAGACCATTAATTACAGTTCTTGTTGGATTCCCTCCTGTATGTGTGTCAATTGTTGAAAACACCTGCCTTGCTTTCATTATTGTGTCACCCTCTCTTTAAAGCGATCGTATCTTAGTGGTTTTAATGGAACTGCTGATCCTGACTTTTCTTGTATAAGATCATCAATTAATTTTCCCGTGATTGCTGCCAAGCTGATCCCATCTCCTTCATGCCCAGCTGCTATAAAGAAATTTGGTATCTCTTCAACTTGTGAAATGATGGGTAAATGATCCTCCGTATACGGACGTAATCCTGCATATGTTCGAATGAGTGAGAAGTCAGCTAGCTTAGGGTAAAAACGAATCGCCCTCTTTGCCATACACTTTATCACTTCCATATCTACGGTCGTATTAAATCCGACGAACTGTCTGCTACTCCCTATAAGAAAATTTTGACTGGCTGTTGGCTCAAAAACGAGGGCAACACCATACTTCTCTGTTGTCTCATCAACCATTCTTTTCCCACCGAATTTAGAAATTAAATAGCCAAATTCCATTACTTTACGGAGACCAATTGGCTGTTGCCTTGCTGCAACGATGATATGTCCTTTTCTTGGTTTAATCGGAATAGTGATGCCCAACATTTCTCCTATTCTAGGAGCCCATACCCCTGCAGCGTTCACGACATATGTTGATGTAAAAGTTCCGTTAGATGTTTCTACTATAAATTGATGATTCTTTGTTTTGTTCACTTGTTTTACTTCAGCATGAGTAACAACTTGAGCTCCATACTTCCTCGCCCCTTCAAATAATGAAAATGTCATTAAATATGGGTTAACTGTTGAATCCGTTTGACATTCCACTCCTCCGAGTAGGTCATCAGCGAAATAAGGAGATTCTTGCTTTATATCAGATCGATCAAGCATACGAAACGGAAGTCCAGCTGCCTTCTGCTTTCTGACCCATTCTTCTGCTGCCACCATCTCCTGTTCATTTTCACAAACTAAAATACTTCCTGGTGCTCTATATTCAAAAGTGTGCTCTAATTCTTTACTTAATTGAGCAACGAGCCTTTGACTCTCAAGTGACATTTGACTATCAAATCCGGGGTCTTTATCAATTGCTAAGATGTTCCCGTCACACCTTGATGAAGTTCCACTAGCTAGTTCCCCTTTTTCTATTACAGTTACATCGTATCCTGATTTGGAAACGTAATATGCCACTGCGCTTCCTATTACACCTCCACCAATAACTAAGACTTCACAATGTTTTGTCGTACACATGATAGACTCCTTCCTAACTACAATTGCTTTAGTTACATAATGCAAGAAGTATACCAATGTAATAAAAATATAAAATCATATATAAAAATGAACACGCTAATAAAGATATCTAATTAAAATGCCTATGATTTATAATTTAAATATTGTAAATGTTCTAACAATGAAATAAAATGAGTGTATAATATCTTTTAATGTGTAAAAAAAGACATACATAAAATAGGGGGGGGTACTAATGTCAATAACATATACAAATGCCATTGATTTTATCGATACTGAGTTTTTATTATATTCAAAAGAAGAATTTAATGAACAACATGCTTCTAACGAATTAACTAACATAGACGATTTTCCAATGATCTTTGTCAAAGATCAGGATAATTACTTTTTTGCACTTTTTGACAAACCCACAACACAGCTTGAAAAAGTCAGTTTAATTCCTGCAAATAGTTCTGTTGCTCAGTTAATTAGTGAATTAACAAGCAGCAGTATCGTTCTTGTACAAAATACGAAAGAAGTCATAGGTTATGTTAGTATCAAGCAGTTTATAGATAAAATGTATTATTCCTACCAATCATTAAATGCCTACTTCGATGCTGTCATCAATACAATCGATGCCTCGGTTACGGTTATCGATCATCAAGGCATCGTTCACGTTTGGACTGAAGGAGCTGAAAAAATTTTTTCTTTAAGTAAAGAGCAAATTTTAGGAAATCCGATCACCGATTTTTTTGACATAGACAAACTAGAAATCATGAAAACATTAAAGGAAGGCCGCTCTTTATATCGCCATCAACACAAACCTCGCTCAGACCTATTCGTCTTAATTAACTCAAATCCCATTCACCTAGAAAATGATATCGTAGGAGCAGTAGTAACCGAAATGGACATAACGAGTCAGGTTCGCCTAAATCAAGAATTATTTAATATGTCTACAAAAGTCCAACATCTTGAACAAGAAGTTGCAAAGTTAAATCGATTAAAAGATCCATTTGATACGATAAAAGGTAATAGCTCAGCTATAAAGAAAACCATTCAATTGTCAAAGAAAATATGCACAACAAATACAACTGTTTTAATTCTTGGTGAAAGTGGAGTCGGGAAAGAGTTATTCGCCAAAGCCATTCATGATACACGTGAACCTCATGATGCACCTTTTATTCCAATAAACTGTGGAGCCATTCCTTCATCATTGTTTGAAAGTGAATTATTTGGATATGCAAAAGGAGCATTTTCAGGTGCAGACCAAAAAGGTAAGAAAGGTAAAATTGAGCTTGCGATTGGTGGTACACTTTTTCTTGATGAAATCGGTGAAATGCCCCTAGACATGCAAGTTAAACTACTCAGAGTTCTACAAGAAAGAAAATTCTACCCCATTGGAGGAACAAGACAGATAAATGCTGATATAAACATTATCGCTGCAACGAATCGTGACCTAGAGTCATTAGTAAAGCAAGGAGATTTTCGTCAAGATTTATTTTACAGACTAAATGTTGTCAGCATAAATGTTCCACCTTTACGAAAAAGACAAGAAGATATTGTAGAGCTTACGCATTACTTTTTATATGAATTTTCCATTAGATACAACCGTCCAATCCACGGTATATCTCAGACTGTGATGGAACAACTACTACAATATGATTGGCCTGGAAATATTCGAGAGCTACGCAATGTTGTGGAAAGATTAGTTGTTTTTAGCTCTGAAGGAAATATAAATCATGAAGATTTACCTTTTACAATCGATCCTATCAAAACAAGCGAATCGACATCATTTGCTCTTTCAACATCTGAAATCCTTTCACATGAGATCGGGACATTAAGTGACGAATTACATGCTCATGAGAAAAAGGTTATCTTACATGCTTTAAAATTGCATAACGGAAATAAGCTAGCATGTGCGAAGAGATTAGGAATTACACGAGCAACACTATACAATAGGATGAAAAAATTAAATATCCATTTATGAACCATCCTCCGGCTTCGGCATAAAACTTGCATTTGTTAGTAATAAGTTTATTCTAAACGTTTTTGAACATCAAAAAAGGAGTGACCTATTATGACCGAAGCACAAACGATCATATGTCGATGCGAAGAAGTAAACTACGAGGAAGTGTTCAATGCTATTCAACAATATAAGTGTTCCTCTCGAGAAATTAAACTAAGAACACGCGCTGGAATGGGCTGTTGTGGAGGTCGTACGTGTAGAATAATGCTTGAATCTATCATTCAAGATTTTTCTCAATCTGAAACAGAGAAGCTACAGCCCTTAAAATATCAGCCACCTATTCGACCAATATCTTTTGGGCTGTTAGGTGAAAATAAATGACCGAAAAAAACCGTATCATGAACCACCCAATCCTTGGCATATTAGAAGACAAAAAACGAATTACTTTTATGTTTGATGGACAGCTTGTCGACGCTTATGAAGGAGATACGATTGCTGCTGCGTTATTAGCTAATAATATACGTACGCTACGGTATCATGAAGAGACTGCTACACCGAGGGGAATATATTGTAACATAGGACATTGTTTCGAATGCCGCTTGTCGGTCAATGGCAGGAATGGAGTTAGATCTTGCATAACTGTAGTTGAAGAAGGAATGAAAGTAGAAGCAAGTAGAACTCTACCGAGTCCATTAAAGGAGGTGGAGTCAAAATGATTGATGTCGTTATTGTTGGAGCTGGTCCAGCCGGATTAAAAGCAGGCATAACATGTGCGACATATGGCTTACATGTAAAGATAATAGATGAGTTTGTGAAACCAGGTGGACGACTTCTCGGTCAACTTCATGAAGAACCGAATGGAACTTGGTGGAATGGTATAGAACAAGCGAACAATTTATTGGAGCAAGCCACAGCTATCGGCGTTACAATAGAATGTGGAGTATCTGTACACCACATTGAAAAAACTACAGATGGCTGGGTTATTCATACAAATAAAGAACAAATTATTACACCGACCGTCTTATTAGCAACAGGTGCCGCTGAATATTCAACACCAATTAAGGGGTGGACACTTCCTGGAGTCATGTCAATTGGTGCTGCACAGGTGATGACAAATGTTCACAGGGTGAAAGTTGGCCAAAGAGGAATTGTCATTGGATTAAATGTATTATCATTTGCAATAGCTCGTGAATTACAACTTGCAGGAATCGAATTGGCTAGTATTGTTCCTCCAAAGCTCAATCAAATCACGAAAGAAGCTGGGCATCCACATAAAATCATGGAGGCGTTACTTCGATATTCTCACCTTGCCCCATCAGCATTTCTTAGATTTGGGAGTAAATTAATAAAAAGTCAAACTTTGCAAAGAATAGCAGTTGACTTTTACCCTAAAACTGGCATATCAGTTTGGGGCATACCTCTGCATCTACGTACTGCCGCTGTAGAAATATTTGGGGATACTAAAGTTGAAGGTGTTAAGCTTGTTAATATTACTTCAAGTGGTGAACCCATAAAGGGTACAGAAAAGGAATTACTTGTCGATTTTGTTTGTATTTCTGGCGGACTATACCCATTAGCAGAATTAGCAGCTGTTGCTGGCTGCCCCTTCTACTATATTCCGGAATTGGGTGGCCATATTCCTTTACACAACGAAAGAATGAAAACACCATTGGATGGACTCTACGTAGCAGGAAACATTACAGGTATAGAAAGTTCTAAAGTTGCAATTGCTCAAGGAGATACCGCTGGGTTGTCAATTGTATCAGACTTAATGAAAAATAATGAGGCAATTGAGGAAAAGGTCAATGCATCAATTGTAAACATAGAGCAAGATAGACATAACTCAATCATCCAATTTCACCCTGGTATAAAGGAAGGTAGAAAAAAGTTAAATAAATTATGGACTGAACTACAAATGTCAATACCTTCAAAATATAAACAAATATACTAGTGATCATCGGGCTTGAACATCTATGAAAACATATGGAGGCTCTCCCTAATAAAGAATCCCACCTTTAGCAGTGGGATTCTTATTTTCTCTCTAGTCTTTTTATAGAACTTTGTTCACATTAATTGTTGTTCACATTAAAAATAAACACGTAATAAACAAGCGTTCTTAGTTTTTTTCTTCTATACCACAATGAACATATAAAATCACATTTTATAGTACTATTTTGTTTACAATAAAGTTTGCGAAAAGAGCTTAATGATAAGAACCTTTCCACCCACCCTATTATACCAATCATAATTCAAAATAAAAATTTCACTTAAATGATGACCACATTACCCTTCTTATGTCCTTTATCAACATATTCATGAGCTTCAGTAATTTGTTCCAATGGATAGCATCTATCAATAACCGATACTAGTTTTTCCTCCTCGATAAGCTTTTTAAGGAAAACTAAATCTTCAGTATTGCCTGGAGCTATCCCGCTTACAACTTTTTTGTCACCTACTATTGAAGTGCGTATCATTTGAAAAACTTGTGGATAATGAATAACAGCTAATACATAAAATCCATTTTGTTTTAAAGACCTTTTACAATGTGAAAACTTGGTTTTGCCCACAGTGTCAAATATAATGTCATACGTATCAATATTTTGTGTGAAATCCTCAGCAGTGTAATCAATGACTTTATCCGCTCCTAAAGATCTCACCATTTCTGCATTGGCTGTACTACAAACTCCTGTTACTTCTGCCCCGAAGACTTTACCAAGCTGTACTGCAAATGTACCTACACTCCCTGAAGCTCCATAAATAAGGATTTTTTGTCCACTCTTTATATTGCCTTTACGTAAGAAGTACAATGCAGATACTGCCCCAAAGGGAACTGCTGCGGCTTCTTCGTAGTTCATATTACTTGGCTTAATTCCAATAGCTCCGTCTTCAGCTATGCTTATATACTCAACATAAGTGCCTTTCCCACTAAATCCATACACTTGGTCACCTATATTAAACCGTGTTACTTTACTACCTATTGAAACAACTTCCCCAGCAAGATCCATACCTAGTATATTTTTTTTGGGCTTTGTAAAACCTATCGCTAATTTAGAAATTGGCCACATTGGTAATGACTTTCTACTTCCTTGTCGCATCCTTGCATCTCCTGATGAAACAGTTCTTGCATGAACTTTGATCAGCACTTCATTATCCTCGATAGTAGGCTTATCAAGTTCTTCCAGTCGAAGAACATCCGGTGGCCCGTACCTTGTATATATCATTGCTTTCATAAATCTCCTCCTTAAATCAATAATGGCGTTAAGCATTAATTGAAGCTAATATATTATCTATATTACTAAAATATTCATAGTTCGGTAATATCTAAAACTGCTTGCGTGTTCATAAAATGAGATAAAGGATCGATTATTGACATTCCCTCATAGTACCAACTAAATAAAAAAAGGCAGAGATACGATACCCTGCCCTTGTTATTTTTCTTTGCCATAGTACTATAAATTAAGTAACTCTATTTAAGGCCGAACCTTTCTAAGATGTAAAGGAACTGCAAAATCTTCAACAAAGTTTAAAAAGAGTATTTAATTGCACAAGTTTTAATTGATGTATAGAAATCTAATGCAGCCTGCCCTTGTTCCCGTGAATGAGAGCTTGATTGTTTCATACCACCAAATGGCGCTTGATATTCAACACCAGCTGTTTCTTGATTAACTCGAACCATTCCCGCATCACTTTCATCAAGAAAACGATGAGCTTTCGTTAGATTATTCGTAAATACTGAAGCACTTAATCCGTATACTGTCTCATTACATAAATGCATTGCATCTTCAAAGTCTTGTGCTTTTAACACAAGCGCAAGCGGACCAAAGACCTCTTCTTGAACAAGTGTATGTTTAGGGTCAACTCCTGTCGCTAGCATAGGGCTAATATAGAACCCTTCTGATTCAATTGAACTCATACCCTCTCCAATAATCTCTGCCTCAGTACGGGCTTGATTAATATATGCTGAAACACTATCAAACTGTTCTTTTGATGCTACTGGTCCTAAGTATGAACTTGCATTTAAAGCATTTCCAGTAACAAGTTCAGAAATAGCTCGTTTCATTTGTGCAACAAACTTTTCGTAAACACTACTTTCTACAATTATTCTACTCGTAGCAGTACACTTTTGCCCAGCAGAACGATAAGCACCACTTAGTATGATGGGAACAGTTTTTTCTATATTTGCATCATTTAGAACAACTGCTGCATTCTTCCCACCCATTTCAGTTTGATATTTAATATTTCGCTTTGCACATATACTAGCAACTTGTATCCCTGTATTCGATGATCCTGTGAAACTAACTGCCTCTATGTCTACTTGTTCAAGTAGTGTCTTCCCTACAATACTCCCCTTACCGATTACTAAGTTTAATACTCCTTCAGGTAATTGGACTGTACTAAAAATCTCCATCATTTTTGTTGCTGTTAATGAAGCGATTTCTGCAGGTTTCCAAATTACTGTATTTCCACAGATGAGTGCAGGAGCTATTTTCCAAATAGGAATAGCTACAGGGAAATTCCATGGTGTAATTATCCCAACTACTCCTAAAGGAACACGCTTCGTATATTGAAGTACATCACTATCGGACGCAGGTATAACATTACCATTTGAACGTACTCCTTCAGCTGCATAGTATTTTAATAGATTTACTGCACGCAACACTTCACCCTTCATCTCAGCAATTGGCTTTCCCATCTCTCGACTCGATAAAGTTGCAAGCTCTTCAATGTTTTTTTGCAAGGCATCTGCCATTTTGGATAAATACGAACCTCGAACAGCGCTAGGTAGAGATGACCATACCTTGAAGCCTTGCTTTGCCGCCGTCTCTGCTTGTAATACATGATTTTCATTAGAGCAATGCACAACTCCAACTTCTTCGGTTAAATTAGATGGGTTATACACAACTTTTCTATCATCTACTACCGTAACGACTTCCCCACCTATCCAGTTTTTTGTTTCCAAACATATCCCTCCTACTAATTCCATTTTATTTTTTTGTTAAGGCTGTTTTCGTATTAAGAAGTGAATACCTACACAACTAGAGTTCGTGGGATCTTTTTCTTCTGTGCAACGATGACTAACAATTTAAAACCATTTTTATAGTACTAATTTGATTACGATAGCAACCTGGACCTTTATTAAAAAGTCATTATTTAATAATTGACTTGGTATACCATTTAATAACTAAAGGATTTTTGTCTATCATTTTAACAATAATTCGTAACATCTCTTCTTCGCTAAAGATTATAAAATCCTACACGTCAGTTACTCAAATGTAGTAATAAATGTTTACAAAAAGAGCTTATAATCGTTATTGCTTAACAGTAGAAGCTGCTCGTTGAAAAGCTTTTTTAACATCTTCATATTCTTCACTACTTAAAGGTAAGCGTGGAGGTCTTGTTGTACCCACTGGCTGTCCAGCTAATTCCATCATGTATTTTATATATTGAACAAGCTGAGGGCTCGCATCATAATGAAATAAAGGGAGTAAACTTCTATATAACTCTATTGCCTCAGTCGCCCGACCTTCCCTACCCAGGCGAAACAACTCTACACTTTGTTTAGGTAAAGCATTTGGAACCCCAGCAATCCAACCAGTTGCGCCAGCTAAAGGACCTTCCAACGCTAAGTCATCTACCCCAATTAATACTTCCAAGTCTGTTTTATCCAAAATGTCATGTACTCTTCGAATATCCCCACTGAACTCTTTTACAGCTTTAACATTTTTCAGCTTTGAAAGAGTTATTAATAATTCAGGAGTTAAATCAGTAGGATAGTCGTGAGGATTATTGTATGCAATAATCGGAATACCTACTTCATTTAACGCTTCATAATGAGCAATGACTTCGTTTTGTAGAGGTTTATAATTTATAGGTGGTAAAGCCATAATACCTGCTCCACCTTTGTCTTTTGCGAACTGTGCCCACTTTACTGCTTGCTCCGTAGAAGGTGCTCCAGTACCAACTATTACAGGAACACGAAAATTAGCAGCAGCAATGACCGTTTCAATTACTTTTGCACGTTCTTCAACTGTTAACGTAGCATATTCTCCTAATGAACCCGAAGGAACTAAACCGTCTACCCCTTGAGAAATTAACCAATTACATAACTCATATAAGCGCTTATAATCAACTTCATAAGTTTCAGTAAATGGAGTAACAACTGCAACGTACACACCTTCAAAATTTGCCATATAACATTCCCCTTTCTAAGAAAACATAGCGGTATTTTTTATAAATTATACTCAGAGAAAGTTCTGCAAATTTCATGCCAATAATTAATCATTTATATAATGTATTTTTATTTGCATATGATTTATTAAGAGTGTATAAAAAAGCATACACCGTTTATTTTTTTATACACTTCTACTACATAAAAGTTAACACTCTAACTATAAGCCATTTTGTTATGCCATTATTACCAAAAAAACTATTAGACGACCTTTTTACTTTGACCTCATAGCTTAGTGGCAAAATGTATATGAATTAGTTGCTTTCTTAGTGTAAAAACTAACAAAAATCAAAGACTCTATGAGTAAACTTAACAATTAGAACACCTATCCATCTCATTCTCCTAAGCTATTTAAAAAAATGTTCAAATTATCAAATAAATCAACAATCAGGCAACATTACAATAAAAGTCAAATTCAACATAGCAAAACTTAACTAGTTAATATCACCCAAATATACTGGCGCATTTTCTTTTCGAATATATTTAACAATATATTTAGTCAACTCTTTCGTATATAACCTGTATTGTTCTAAATCTTTTATATCCACCCAATCTATCCCTACTTGGTAACTATCAGGATTCGTAGGGACTTTATTTGGACTCGTTTTATTTACTAGACTACAAATAAAGTAATATTCGATTTGATGAACATTAAAATCATAAGCAGCATGCTCATGGTTTTTGCCAATATATTCTCGAATATGAAGTAGTTCTCCAATTTGTACTTCTTGACCCACTTCTTCAATGCATTCTCTAATTAAAGCGTTGCTAATCGTTTCACCATGCTCTTGACCACCACCAGGAAATAGATAATATAACCCATCATCACCTACATTTTTTGTTAATAAGATCTTCTCCCCGTTAAAAATAATTGCTTTTGCAGAATTTCTAATATTCATTCTCTAACAACCCCTCCATCAAGTATTGTTGAATTCATGTGCATAAAAAAACCATAGAGATCCGCTCTACGGCAAAAAATGTATATGTAGTTTTTTACAACTTATTCTCCATTAAAGGTTTACTATCCTTTGTTACGAAATTAATAGCTGTTTGAATTATGTTTATCATTGTAAGACCTCTTTTATTTAGCTTATTGATAATAATATTATTATTCCATCCCCATGTAAATACCATTTTTAGAATTATAATCATAAAAAGGTAAAAAAGACCACAAATGTGGTCTTTGTTGATAAACTAAATATTTTTTCAATAGAGACAGCTTTTATCCTTCATATAATCCATTATTTTTTGAGGCATTCTCTCGTTTTGTTTTTTCTTTTTGTGCACGATTTGCATTAGCACTTCCAAATTCATGGCTAAATTCAGTATCAATCGTACTACTGTCAAATCCTTGTTTGTTTTTTTGTTCTGCATCATTTTTGTTCGTTCTTTTTGCCACTCCTAATACCTCCATAATAATAGATTTACCCACCTATTATTATCAAGTCATGGTATATTTATTCGTTTAGGAATGAAATTATTTATACAGCTAAACTGTAGGCTTATTTAAATCAATAAACAGTAAATTATGAAGGTTTAATATAACTTATACAATGCTTGTGTTCCACTTTCCCCTTCACCTTTTTTTGCTAGTTTGTCATACATTGATTTAGCTAGGCTTAACCCTGGTGTTTGCATTCCCATTGCTTCCGCCTCATTTAGCGCAATTCCCATATCTTTAATAAAATGTTTCACATAAAACCCTGGCTCAAAATTATCATCAATGATTCTCGGTGCTAAATTACTTAATGACCAGCTCCCCGCAGCTCCAAACGATATACTCTCTAACACTTTTGAAGGATTTAAGCCAGCTTTTTCTGCGTAAGCAACTGCTTCACAGACACCAATCATATTTGTAGCAATCGCAATTTGGTTACACATCTTAGTATGCTGTCCTGATCCTGCTTCCCCTTGCAAAATTATGTTCTTGCCCATTATTTCTAAAATCGGTTTACAAGTAGTAAACACTTGCTCATCTCCACCTACCATAATCGTTAGCTGCGCCTTTTGTGCCCCAATATCACCACCAGACACTGGTGCATCTAAAGAGAATATATTTTTTTTCTTCGCTTTTTCATAAATTTTTTTAGCAAGAGTAGGAGTCGATGTCGTCATGTCAATGACATATGTACCTGGTTTTACATGACTTAATATACCGTTATCTCCAAGATAAACTTCTTCTACATCATGTGGATATCCTACCATTGTAAAGATCACATTTGCTTCTTGTGCGAGCTCTTCAACGCTATTTCTCCACATAGCCCCTTTTTCCAATAAGTCTTGCGCTTTTTCCTTCGTACGCGTATATAGCGCTACCTTGTAACCCGCATCAACTAAATGACCTGCCATACTGTTACCCATTACACCCGTTCCGATAAAACCAATCTCTGTCTTTTCTTTTCTTAACATGCATAACATCCCCTTCACTATTTCCTCATATTATAATGTTTATGTTCATTATTTTATCATTTAATGCAATTAGTTGACTGTCACTAAGTTAAAATCCTAACGATCTTTTTAAACTTTGTTGCCATTGTTACCAAATTTGAACCGTAACATGTCGTTTACATGTTGGTCATCATTTTAGAAAAGAAAAGATGCCACAAACTCTAGTTGTGTATATTTTTAAATCTTAGTACAAGCAACAACAATTAATACGAAAACAGCCAATCATAAATAGAAATTACTTATAGTTTCTTTTCGAAAACGCCTATATCTTCCGAATGGAGTCTCTCCCATCTGATAAGGAAAAAGCTGTAGAGATGGAGCGCTAAAGCTCTTAAATCAAGGCTCTTTTCGTAAACTGTGTTGCTATTGTTATGTAATTAGAACCATAAATGGTTTAATATGGGTAGTCGTTGTTGTACAGAAGAAAAGATGCCACGAACTCTGGTTGTGTACGTGTTTGGTTCTTAGTACGAAAAGCAACCATTAATGCAAAAACAGCCTAAAGCAAAGTACGATCTAAATCCCCCTCTTGAACAAGTCATCGTTTCAAAAAAACCCCACACTTTGTAAGTGGGGTTCAATCATACTTAAACATTATGAGTCACTTTTTCTTCCTTCATCCACAAAGCTAACGCTTCTATATCTATAGCAAACACTCTATCTTTCTTAATTGATGGAACAACGTTTCTCCCATTTTCAAATAGTTTGCGAGTTAGCGGAGCCATTTGTTCTTCTCCACGGTATTCTACTGCCTGCATACCACAGATTAACTCAATAGCCAACACTCGACGTACATTGTTAATAATTTGATAAGCGTGTCTTGAGCCGATGGTCCCCATACTTACATGGTCTTCTTGATTTGCAGATGATGGTATCGAATCAACACTTGCCGGGTGTGCGAGTGTTTTATTTTCCGATACTAGGGACGCTGCACTGTATTGCATGATCATAGCTCCTGACTGAAGTCCTGGCTCTGGACTGAGAAAAGGAGGTAAGTCATTTAATTGAGGATTTACTAACCTTTCAATACGGCGTTCAGAAATATTCGCAAGTTCTGCCATGGCAATGCCAAGAAAATCCATTGCAAAAGCAATCGGTTGGCCGTGAAAGTTCCCGCCAGAAATGACTTTGTTACCATCATCAAAAATTAGCGGATTATCCGTTGCTGCATTAATTTCTATTTCAAGTTTTTCTTTCACATAAGATAATGTTTGCCATGTCGCTCCATGCACTTGGGGTATACAGCGTATCGAGTAGGCATCTTGTACTCGTATTTCTCCTTGATGGGTCGTAAGCTTACTTTGATCTAATATCTTTCTTATTCTTTCAGCTACATGAATTTGCTCTTGATACCCTCTAGCTTCGTGAATGTCGTTATCAAATGCATCTATTATACCTCGCAAGCCTTCAACTGTTAATGATGCAATCCAGTCAGCTTGAATTGCTAATTTTTCTGCCTCAATGTAGGCTACAACACCCATAGCTGTCATGGCTTGTGTTCCGTTAATTAAAGCCAAACCTTCTTTTGCTTGTAATACAATCGGTGAAATGCCGACTTCAGCTAACACATCTTTTGCAGGATGTATTTCACCTTGATAATACACATTCCCTTCACCAAGTAGTGGTAATACTAAATGTGATAGTGGAGCCAGATCTCCACTTGCACCTAGTGATCCTTGCTGAGGAATGACAGGATGAATTTGGTTGTTTACTAACTTTAATAATGTTTCAATTACTATTGGTCGAACACCAGATACTCCTTTCAATAGGGCATTGGCTCTCAACACAAGCAT
Organism: Cytobacillus sp. IB215665; assembly: GCF_033963835.1. Taxonomy (NCBI): domain Bacteria; kingdom Bacillati; phylum Bacillota; class Bacilli; order Caryophanales; family Bacillaceae; genus Cytobacillus; species Cytobacillus sp. IB215665. Next base: position 43,747 of record NZ_JAXBME010000012.1, on the reverse strand, counting down.
TGCACGTGACACAACCTCTGGAAATGGCTCACCTACTCCACAAGCATGAGAAAGGATTAAATTCAATTGTAGCTCCTCTACATCTTTAGCATCTATTAAAACATCACTAAATTTACCAAAACCAGTTGTGATTCCGTAGATTACTTTCTTTTCGGATACAATTCTTTCTACAGCTTCTCTGCTCTTTTTAACTTTTTCCATACTAGTTGAACAAGCTGTAACTTTTATATTGTCATTTAATATTTGTCTCATATCAGTAATTGTCAGTGTCTGTCCAGTTAACATAATCAGTCCGTCCACCATCTTTCTTTGTTTTTCTTCGACCTCATTTACGAACACACTCATTCTAATCCACTCCAAATCTCTTTAGTTAATTAAAGCACAAATCACAAAAGGGGCTATATCTAGTTAACAAAATGTTATACCTAGATATAGCCCCCTAATGTCTATAAAACTATGGGCATATATGAGTTTTTTATTCAATCAATAAAGCATGAACCTTTGGTTGTAGTGTGATTATATGTGATTAATCCCTAAACCAATTGCTTCATGTTCATTCCCTTTTACTGGGGCACCAATGGTACCGTACAAAGCAACGGCAAGCCATTCTCCTTCAGCATCATTTTGATACGGTTTACCTCTAACGATTGAAAACCTAAGACCAACTGTGCGTAGAACAGAGCCTAATTGAACTTGCCCCCTCGTAACTCCATGAAGCGCCTCAATAATTGCATGGTACAACGCATGTGATTCTCGGTATAATTCACCATCAATCATGCCATTTTTCCTTGCTGCAGTTTCAATTGCAGCTACGACTTTATTGGATTCCATTGAGCCTACTTTACCTACACACATACTCCAAGAGGAGGGATACTGCTGTTGAGAAACGTCAGTTTCGTCTACACTTAGAACAAGCTGAATGGCAATCTTTCCAATACGATTTTCCAATTTAATCGACATACATATTCTCTCTTTCATTAATACATAACTAAAGTATCTACTATCTAATAACTATTTTATGTGTAAAACGAATTTGTTGTCAATTATTATTTACTAGTTTAGTCGTTCGTTTCTTTTTTGAGTAGAGAATACATATCATCTTCTATGTTAGAAATTCCTTGGGTCATAATACGTATACTATCTTTTACACCAGCATTATAAAAATGTGGACCAAGTTCTTTCATGGCGAAATCTAACAAATTCCTCGCCGCTAATTCACCAATTTCCTCACTATGCTCATCATAGAAATATCTTTGGATATTAGTTATTATGTCATCCTGAGACTCTTTTGATAATTTCATGTACACTCAATAAACACTCCTAATAAGTATTCGAAAGACGGTTAACCCATTGTTAAGTCATTATAATGAAAGCATTTGTAAACGGTCTTATTGGGTTATCGCATAGTTTGCTCGTTTTTGTTGTCATTATCAGTTTTTTTATAATATAAAATTCCTATAATTAATAAAAAGATTGGTAGTGTGATTAATGCTGTCATTTGAATTGAATGTGTTAGTAAATATATGGATGTGAAAAGTAAAAGCAAAAATAATTTCAGTACATCCTGTAGGTTATTTTTAAATTTCACCTTTTTTCTGACAGACAAATAACCACTCTCCTTTTTTCAGATTGTTTTCTCACGATCAGTTGTTTAGCGCACAAACAAGTCCCCTCTTATACACCAAGCGTTTGTGTCATCTTTCCTTAGTGAATGTAAGCTTGCTGTTCTAATGTAATTGCAATAGCAACAAGATTTATAAGTGTTGTTTTAGCAATTACGTTCTAACATATACGTACAGCGTTTGAGTCATTTTTTCTACAGTTACAACGTTTGAGCTCTCATAAAACTCATTGTCCATTATAAGTAAGACTGTTTTCGCGAGTGTTGGTTTTCGCACTAAGGTATAAGCACGTATAAACCTACATTTCATTCCATCTTTTCTTTTATAAAACGTTGACTTTTGTATGAATCGACTTATCATCTAGTTTAGGAATTGTTACAACAAAGTTTACGAAAAGAGCATTTTAGCATGTCGCCAAATGTGCTTCTACCTATATGATGCGTATAATCATTATGGAGAAAATATCGCTTTCCGTCAAGTTTTTTTCAGATTTTTCTGAAATTTTAACAAACCAACAAAAAGAAACTGATTTCAAATTCAACTTCAAATCAGTTTCTTTAATTTTATCCTCTAATATACATTTATTCTACATGAAATGTTTCTTTCACAAACTGAACAACCTCATCTGTTGTGCTCATTGAAAGTAATTTCTCTTTATAGCTTTCAGCTGTTGCTTTTGATAAACGTTTCAGCTGTGATCTTGCAGGTAATATTGATGTCGCACTCATACTAAATTCATCTAATCCTAATGCGAGTAAAATTGGAATAGCGATTGGATCGCCAGCCATTTCACCACACATACCAACCCACTTTCCTTCTTGATGAGCAGCTTCAATAACCATATTGACTAAGCGTAAAATAGCTGGATTATAAGGTTGATATAAATATGACACCTGTTCGTTCATTCTGTCAGCCGCCATAGTGTATTGAATAAGATCATTCGTGCCTATGCTGAAAAAGTCTACTTCCTTTGCAAACTGATCAGCAAGAACTGCTGTAGAAGGGATTTCAACCATCATTCCTAATTCAATACTCTCAGATACACTGACACCATCAGCAACTAACTTTTCTTTTTCTTCTATTAATACTGCTTTCGCCTGCCTAAACTCTTCTAATGTTGCGATCATTGGGAACATGATTTTTAAATTACCGAAAGTGCTAGCTCTTAGTAGAGCACGCAACTGTGTACGGAAAATATCCTGTTCCTCTAAACAAAGCCTGATAGCACGGTAGCCCAGAAATGGATTCATTTCCTTCGGCAAATCTAGATAAGGAAGCTCTTTATCACCACCGATATCTAGCGTACGGACGACGACAGGTTTTCCTTCCATATTTTCAAGTACTGCTTTATACGCATCAAACTGTTCATCTTCTGAAGGAAAATTGTCACGACCCATATATAAAAATTCAGTACGATATAAGCCGACTGCTTCGCCACCATTATTCTTAACGCCGACAACATCATTTGGCGTCCCAATATTTGCTGCTAACTCTACATGATGATCATCATCAGTAACAGTCTTTTCGTTAACGAGCTTTGCCCACTCTGCTTTTTGCTCTTCAAATGAAGCTTTCTTTTGCTCAAATTGTGAAATAAGCTCTTGAGATGGATTAACAATAACTTGGCCCTCAAGTCCATCAACAATAATTATATCACCATTTTTCACATCACTTGTAATCGTTTTTGTTCCGACAACTGCAGGAATTTCCATAGAACGAGCCATGATAGCTGAATGTGAAGTTCTACCACCTATATCAGTCGTAAATCCTTTCACATAATTCCTATTTAATTGCGCGGTATCGGATGGTGTTAAATCTTCTGCAATGATTACGACTTCTTCTGAAATCATACTAGGGTTAGCTAACGATACACCAGATAAGTGAGCTTGTACACGTTTTGTGACATCTCTAATATCTGCAGCACGTTCTTTCATATAATCATTGTCCATTTGTTGAAACATCGTTACAAACATGCTTGCTACTTCTTGTAGAGCAAATTCTGCATTAACGTTTTCTGCTACAACTTTGTCTTTCACGGGATTTAATAACTCTGGGTCACTTAATACAAGTAAATGAGCAGCAAAAATGGCTGCCTTATCTTCCCCTAATTCGTCAAAGGCACGATCTTTAATTTGCTGTAACTCACCTTTTGCCGACTCTACTGCTGCGTCAAACCGAGCACATTCTTCATCTGTATTGACTATCGTACGCTTGTCGATGTTCAACTCTGGTTCTTCTAATCGAAATGCTTTTGCAATTGCAATTCCTGATGATGCGGCAATGCCTTTAATTTGTTTAATCATTACTGACCTAATCCTTCTTCCTTTATTGTTGCTTCTATTTTCGTTAATGCTTCGTTTTCATCTGAACCTTCAGCAGAAATAGTAATCGTAGCTCCTTTAGGAATTCCTAATGATAAGACACCCATAATAGATTTAAGATTTACTGTTTTGCCGTTATATTCTAAATTAATGTCTGATTGAAATCCCCCAGCTGCTTGAACTAATGCTGTCGCTGGACGAGCATGAATTCCTGTGTCACTAGTAATAGAAAATGTTTTGTTTGCCATTAATTATCTCTCCTTTTGAATGTCCCATTGAATAAAGTAACTTAGGATAATTTATCTCAGGTCCTACATCTATAACTCGGCTAACATTTGTAGTATCACCAATCATTTAGAAGCAAGACCTGGTCCTCTTTATCAGCTTACTTTAGAAAATGGTAAATTATTTAGAAATCTTAACGATTCCTTTTTCTTGTTTACTTACTTTTCCTTGCTTATTTATTTTAACAGACTCTCCAGCATTTAGGTTAGTGAAAATGACTGGGGTCATTATTGAAGGTGCATGTTTTTTAATATATTCAAGGTCGATTTTTAATAAAGGCTGCCCAGCTTTTACTTTATCTCCTTGTGTAACAAGTGTTTCAAATCCTTCACCTTTTAAATTAACTGTATCAATTCCAACATGGATTAAGATTTCTCTGCCTGTTGTTGATTCAATACCAATTGCATGTTTCGTTGGGAAAAGGTTGACGATTTTTCCATCTACAGGAGCTACTAATTCACCATCTGTTGGTAAAATTGCAAATCCATCTCCCATCATTTTTTGTGAAAACACTTGATCTGGTACTTCTTCTAATGGCTTAATTTCACCAGTTAGTGGTGAAACGAATACATCCTCTTTACCTTCTGATTGTAGTGCTTGAGGTTGTACATCTTCCACTTGTTTTTTCACTTCTTTTTCAGGTGAAACTGGTTGTGCTGGTCTTGGTGCTTTCCCATCCATAATATCTTTCATTTGTGTTTTTAATTGATCAGACTTTGGTCCAAATATTGCTTGGATATTATTTCCTACTTCAAGTACACCAGCAGCACCAAGCTGTTTAAGACGGTTTTTATCAACATTTTGAATATCGTTAACAGATACGCGCAAGCGAGTAATACATGCATCTAAATGATCAATATTCTCTTTTCCACCCATTGCCTCTAAAATATTATGAGGTAACTCACCGGCTTCAACAGTTGCAGGTGCAGAATCTTCATCCTCATCTTCGCGACCAGGTGTTTTTAAGTTCCATTTGCGAATTGCAAAGCGGAAACCGAAGTAATAAATAACAGAGAACACTAAACCTACTACGATAACTAACCACCAGGCTGTACGACCAGGAAGTACACCAAACAATAGGAAGTCAATGACACCACCGGAGAAGGTCATCCCAATTTTTACGTTTAGTAGGTGCATTGTCATAAATGATAAACCTGCGAAAATGGTATGAATTCCGAATAATACTGGTGCTACGAATAAGAATGAAAACTCAATTGGTTCTGTAATCCCTGTGAGAAACGATGTTAACGCTGCTGAAGCCATAATACCTGCTACAACTGTTTTCTTCTCAGGACGAGCTTCATGATAGATTGCTAACGCCGCTGCTGGTAAACCAAACATCATGAATGGAAATTTTCCTGTCATGAATGTACCAGCTGTTAGCTCGGCACCGTCTTTAATCTGATTAAAGAAGATAGCTTGGTCACCACGGACGATCTCCCCTGCTGCATTAGTATACGAACCAAATTCAAACCAAAACGGCGAGTAGAAGATATGGTGTAAACCAAATGGAATTAGTGCCCTTTCAATAACTCCGAATATAAATGCTGCTAAAGTTCTATTTGCGTCAATCATCGACGTTGAGAACGTATTTAAGCCATGTTGAACAGGTGGCCATAAGAAAATCATTACAATTCCAAGAACTAAACCGGCGACCGCAGTTACGATAGGAACAAATCGCTTACCTGCAAAGAAGCCTAAATAAGATGGTAATTCAATATTGAAATACTTGTTATACAATGATGCTGCTATTATACCGACGATAATACCGCCGAACACCCCGGTTTGTAATGTCGGTATCCCAAGTACATTCGCGAAGGACGGATCTGTTCCAACGACTGCTGGATCCAACGTGCCTCTTGCTTGTAAAATCACACTCATTGTTTGATTCATAATTAAGTAACCAATAATTGCTGCAAGACCGGCAACACCTTCACCACCAGCCAAACCGATTGCTACACCAACAGCAAAAAGTAATGGGAGATTACCAAATACAATTCCCCCGGCATTTTCCATTACTGAAGCAATAAGCGTAATCCATTCTGCCTTTAAAAATTCTGCACGATCTGTTAAAGCTGGATTTTGCAGTGCATTACCAAAAGCTAATAAAATACCAGCTGCTGGTAATATCGCTACTGGAAGCATTAATGACTTCCCGACCTTTTGTAAAACACCAAAGGCTTTTTTAAACATGTGAGTTTCCTCCTAATCATGGATGAAATATTCGAAAGCTGCTCATAATGTTATATTGTGCAAACGATTACTTTTTAAACAAATAAAAACAGGCATGAGTAAGAAAATGGTAAACAACAGAGAATACACCTGTTGTTTATATCATTTCTTTACTCATGCCTGATCGAATCAGTAACACGTAAAGTATAATACCTATAATTCAGTTTTGGTTGAAAGCCTTTGCAAATGCAATGTCAAATACACTGCTTCTGCATGATAGACTGGTAATTGTAACGTTTGCTGCATAACTTTGATCAACTTCCAAGCAACATTATAACACAACGGATATTCTTCTTTCAATACCTCAGCTAATTTTTTTGGTTCAACTACAAGTTCACCAGATTTGACTCGCTCTATTGCAAATTGCAGATGACGTACAAGTCGTAAATAATTCACATCAGAATAATTCACTTTTACTTCTAACGAATCTTCAATAATTTCAATTAACTTATGTATGAGTTGAGAGTTTTGATTAACTTCATGTAAATTTCGATTTGTAATTGCACTATGTATGTGCAGTGCAATAAAGCCAATCTCTCCTTCTGGAAGTGATACGTGTAAAGTTTCTTCTAGAAACTTTACAACAGCTGAAGCTGTTTCATATTCCTTCGGATACAACGCATGTGTTTCTAATAAAAATGGGTTATGTATTTCTAATCCTTCTTCAAGCCTCTTAATTGTAAATGCTAGATGGTCTGTTAAGCCTATATGAATATGCTCGTTTAATGGCTTATTTAATCGCTTATTAATCATATGAATTATATCATTCATAATAGCTATAAAGTCTTCATCGATATTTGGTATTAACTTTTTATACTGTTCTTGCTCCTTCTCACTTTTTAAAACGAACATTTTTTCAATTGTCGACTGTGGTATGTCATCGTTCTTCTTTTTGCCGAAGCCAATGCCTTTACCAATGACGATCACTTCTCCATATGATTCATGTTTAGCTATGAGCACATTATTATTTAACACTTTTACGACGGTAAAGTTCTGCAAGGTGCTCCCTCCTTTTACAACACACACTTGGCTACATAGTAACGAAAGAGGTAGTACTTCGTCAATGGAAATAGCTAGTTATTTACTTTTCATTCTTACTATCGAGTTCTACTGTCACGAAGTAGACACTTTCATACTGTTGAATGATCCTATTTATTTCCTTTTCAACACCATCAAACACGTTATTAGTTGCACTAATTGAACGTTCATGATGATTAATAATGTATGCTACAATTTGCGGCTTGTTTTCATAAAGTAATCTCTCATTTGATAATTGGGAGGACAATGCACGTCCAGAATTGTTGTTAGCTAATATCATATTTGATTTAAACTTACTAAATCCTGATTCAGTAACAACTGCTCCACCCCATCTTATATACTTATCATCATTTAATTCTTCCTCTACCCTACTTATTAGGACGGTGTTTACATCTTTAACCAATTGAACACCCATTCCAGCAACTTCTTTTAATAGATCCCCATTCTCATAATAATCGATACTAATATTTAAATATTGCTCTTCAGTCGTTTTATCATTTACCTTAACATCAAATGCAAACAATTGATCTCCAGCTATTGAGTCAAGTAAATTTTTTTCTCTTTGATCTACCTCTATTGGCATAATCGTAACAGCTTCGTTACTACTCGGTTCTTGGGCATTCGTGCAACTAGACATTATGAATGAAGCCAACAAACAATACAATATTTTCTTCAATGACATCACCTTCTATCTATAAGATATAATTAGTAAATTTTATCTAAAATACACATTTTATTCTACAAATAAATTAGCTCATAACCAACACTGTGTTGAGTCAAAGTTATACATTAAATTTTCTGAAAAATGCATTTCCATTTACAACGAACTTCAATTATGTTATCACTTTTATATTGGAGGGATAATTAATGATAAAACTTATTGTATCTGACTTAGATGGGACATTATTGAATTTTAATAAGCAAGTAACCGATGAAGATATAGATGCCCTAAAAAGAGCTAATGAGCAAAATATTTCATTTGCCATCGCAACTGGACGAATGGAGCCTGAAGTCCTTGAGGTTTTAAAGGTCGTGAACGATCACTTTCACCGCATTAGCCAAAATGGGGCCTTTGTAATTACAAATGACAACGAAGTATTGCATCACGCAACATTTTCTCCAGCAATTGCTCATGACATATATAAGTACACACGTGACCAGAACGACATCATTACATTGGTTTGTCATGACAATACTAATTATGCTGAGAAAATTGATGAGCATATTGAAAGAATACAAGGTCGTATGTTTTTCCCAATAGTTGAAAAACCAGATTTATTAGCAGAAATGAAAGCAGGAATGGCACCAACAAAAATAATTATTGGTGGCTATGACGTACAAAAACATGAAAAAAACTTATTAGAGCTGTTCCCTACACAACTCGATGCTTTTGTATCTGAAGAAAATTGTTTAGATGTGATGCCAAAAAACATTAGTAAAGGTAATGCTATACAAAATTTACTAAATCACCTTAATTTATCTACTGATGAAATTGCATGTATAGGAGATTCTTTTAACGATATTCCTATGTTTAAATTAACTACAAATAGTTATGCAATGGCTGAAGCACATCCAGATGTTAAAAAGGAAGCTAATTATGTTGTAAATTCAGTTAATGAAGCAATTGACCATGTCATTAATCAAAATCAACTGAAAGAAAATGCTGTTTTATAACTGTTCTCGAAGGATTGTATAAGAGATGAGGCCGCCCTATTATATCCGATATAATGGGCGGTACCCTCTATATTTATCGAATATTCATGAAATTTTAAATATTAACCTTCTTTTTAACAAATCCACTAATAAAACGACAAACACTTCTGCTATATGCACTCAAATTGTAATAATAGAACTTTCTTTTGCTAATTATCACTAGTTTTGTCACACGTAAAGGAATCTTTCCATGCATAAAGAATTTGTAGACAATGACTTGTATGGGAGGAGATAAGCAAATGAATACATCTGAATTTGCGTATAAAATTGGTGTTTCCCCAAAAACAATTCGCCGTTGGATACAATATTTTGAGTTACCATTTAACAAAAATGGTAATGGACATTACTTATTTACTCATGAAGACGAGGAATTATTTCGCCATATTCATAAACAATTAAACAGTGGTGTTGTGATGAAGGACGTGCAGTTAACAAAAGTACGCAAAGGAGTATTATCAAATACAAAAACCCAACCGAATGAGAAGCATAAATCACCTATCACTTACTTACAAAAATCTGATTTGCAACAGCTAATTGATCAAGTAAAAAGCATTGAACAAAGCTTGGACAAGAAGGCAGATGAAGTTGTATCATACCAACTATTACAACATCGTAAAGAAATCGATATGTTACAAAAGAATGTCATTACATTAGAAAAGAAAATTGAAGAAATTGAAGACAAATACGCCCAAATATTAACTCAGCAAAAGTCAATAGAACCTGTTACACAAAAGAAGAAAACCTTCATATCAACAATCTTTAGTTAAGTCTCTTTTCAGCAGATTTCTTCTCATTGTATAACTCCAAAAATAAGCTGTTGTGTTATAGTAAATGTTAACAGAAGCACGATTGTTTTATTATTGTAAGGCTGCTTTCGTATTGACTGTTGTTTTTGTATTATGATATAAACACCTACACAACTAGTTTAGTGGCATCTTTTCTTCTGTACAGCCATGAATAGCGTTATACTTTTTATAATATGAATTTGATAATAATAGCAACATTGTCTATACGAAAGGAGCCTTTCTTAAACAATTGCTATATCTTCAATAATTAGAACTTCAAGAAGTGATATTATACAAATGTCATCTCTTTATACATATGACGTCTGATTTCAAAGTACAAAAAACACAATCTTTATAAACGTTATACAAGGGGAAGCATCATGAAAAAAATAATACTAATTGGTTCGGGCGGTTCAGGAAAATCTACCTTAGCAAGAAGATTAGGTGATGAACTCAAAATAGATGTCTATCATCTCGATGCGTTATTTTGGAAACCTAATTGGGTTAGTGTTCCAAAAGAAGAGCAGCGCAACATGCAAAAAGATTTAGTCAAAAAAGAAAAATGGATTATTGATGGAAACTATGGTGGGACGATGGATATAAGGCTTAAATCAGCAGACACGATCATTTTTCTTGATTTTCCTAGAACGATATGTGTGTATCGTGCATTCAAAAGAATGTTAAAATATAGAAATAAAACGAGGCCAGATATGGGAGAAGCTTGCCAAGAAAGGTTTGACTTAGCTTTTTTTAAATGGATATGGGATTATCCAAAAACTAAAAGGCCTGAAATTCTAAAGAGGCTAGAACAATTTTCTAATGATAAGAAAATTATTGTACTTAAATCTCCAAAAGAAGTACAAAAATTTCTAGAACACCCAGCTATTGTAGATTGTTAACTTAATTCTTTGAAAGCAGTTAACTACAATATAAGAGGGCTTGGATTTACTTTATCCAAGCCTTCTTATATGTGCTGTATTTATGTTTGTTAAGCATACTTTTCTCGTAGATTCTGTTCCCTTTGTCACTAAATAAATGGACTGATATTAACAAAGAGGACATAAAAGCTAGCCAGTAAACGTGATATGATAGCCTGTAATAAATAAAAACAACCAGCTTAATTAATGATGCGTACAGCTTTTACTGCAAATGGACGCCAATAAGTATTTAAATCAGCTTTTGTTACCCCTGTTGAACTTCCTGCATGAAGGATTGTGTCTGAATCAACGACGATAGATACGTGATTGATGACCCCATCTTTAGTCGTATCAAAGAAAATCAAGTCACCTTTTCGAATATCAGAAATCGCTACAGGTGTCCCCTGCTTTGATTGCTCTACAGAAGTACGTGGCAGTTTAATACCATTATTTTCATTAAAAGCTCTATACGTAAAGGAAGAACAGTCGAACGCATCAGTTCTTGTCACTGAAGCTCCATATAAATAAGAAGCACCAATATATTTCATTCCTGTTGACACGACTTGATCAGCCTTTTCTTCCCATGTGCTTAATTCTTTATTACTTGCTGATGGAATTTGGATAGCTTGTCCTATGTAAATTATATTAGGATTTTGAACTTGTGGATTTGCTTTTGTTAATTCAGCTAAAGTGGTTTGATGCTTGTTCGCTATTTTTGAAAGTGTATCCCCAGATTGAACAGTATAAGATGCAGCTAATGCACTTTCACCAAACCATAAAGAACCTAGAATTGTACCAGCAACTATCAATTTTTTCATATCATTTCTCTCTCCCTTTCACACTACTTTTTCTGTCTAAATAAATCATAACACTGTTCAATTATCATTTTTTCTACCATATACATCCAAAGTTGCCCTATTTCAAAATGATAGGTCTATAGTCCGGTGTAGCTTAACATTTAGTTTACAATGCTGTAACTATTATCGTTTAGTTAGACTTTTGTTGGGGTTCAAACGCCACTCTTACCATTAATTACTATATAAAATATTCTTAATGATAAGTGGATAACCAATAGCGTACACGCTTATCTGTTTGTTATTGTGGTAATGCTATGTTCAATACTGATCAAATTTTGTCATGGAATAATAAAGAGCTGAGAACTATAGTGTTAATGACTATTTTTTTACAAAAAAAACACAATCTAATATGAGTAAAAAGTACATTGTCTACCATACTAACATTGTGTTTATTTTTACAACTACGAAAGGGTGATTATTTTGGGTAAAAAAGGGAGACAAAATAAAGTGTCAAAAGAAGTAGCAAACCCAACAGTATCGGCAGCTGAGGCTGAATTCGCAAATGAACTGAGTGAAACGACTGAAAAGCAATCTAGAAAAAACAATAAAAGATAAAAAAAATAAACCTCACACTATGAATGTTGTGAGGTTTTCCTTTTCCATGACCGTTATAATCATTTTCTTGTTACGAAGTTCTTTCTACAAGAGCTTCTCATTGATTTGACCAATATTTTTTTGTTTGATTGGTAAGATAATTTCTACTCGTGTACCTTCTCCAGGATTACTATAAAATGACATTTGTCCTTTATGTTGTTCAATTATTTTATAACTAATCATTAACCCTAATCCTGTACCTTTTTCCTTCGTTGAATAAAAAGGTTCTCCTAAGTTTTTCAATCTATCCTTAGGTATGCCACATCCATTATCAACAACTGCAACTGTTACAACATCATTTTTTCTATGTGTAGACATCGTAATAAATCCAGTATCCATCGATTCAATTGCGTTTTGAATAATATTCGTAAATACTTGGATTAACATTTCATCTTCGCATTCCACTAGTGGAATAGTTTCATCAAACTGTGCACCAAGTTCAATATTATGTAAATCAGTATTTGTTTTAACCAAAGTAATAGCTCTATTAATAATGCTATGAAGATCATTCATTTCAAAAGATGATGTTGATTTTGTTTTTGCCAATGATAAAAACTCATCTATGATTGTTTCGACTGTAGACAATTCATTCATCATAATAGCTGCGTGTTGTTCATTGTACTCTTTCGTCATTTGTAATAACTGTGTAAACCCTTTAATTGTAGTTAATGGATTTCTAATTTCATGTGCAACGCCGGCTGCAAGTTTACCTACTAACGCTAATTTTTCTGATTTAACCAACATTTCTTCATATTTTTTTCTTTCTGTTATGTCACGTGCAATGACTTGAATGGCTTCTTCTTCCTCATATACCGTTTTTGTAGCTGTATATTCAATTACACGTTCACCTTTATTTGTTATGACTATTTGTTCTTCGTTTGTGTAAGAATTCCCCATTAAAAGCTGATTATAATTATACTCAGCGAGTTCAACCCGATCTTTCGTAAAATAATCATAAATATTCGAACCAATTATTTCTTCTTTACTAAATCCTGATAATTCACATCCAGCTGGGTTTACGAAAATAACCTTTTCATCACGTACAACATAAAACGCCTGTAATGAATCTTGAATTAAGCTTTCGTATTTTTCCTTACTTTCTAATAGTTCTTTTTCTATACTTTTACGATGGGTTATATCATGAATTTGAACTATAGCAAATTGTGGGCTTTTATCTTCGTTTCTTTGAAGGATACCTTTTAATTCTCCCCAAACGATTCGTCCTGATTTATGTATATATCTTTTTTCTGTTGCAATCTCATCGATATGTCCAGTTAACAAACAGCTAATTTTATGTAAATCACGTTTATAGTCGTCTGGATGTGAAATTTCTTCAACAGTTTTGCAGCACAGCTCTTCCCTTGTATACCCAAGAAATTTACAAAAAGCATCATTTATTGCAAGCGGTATTCCTACCTCACCTTGACAATCATATATTGCCATGGCTATTCCTGCCGATTCAAATGCTAGTTTGTATAAATTTTTAATATTCATAGACTTCACCCGTCAATCATATTAATTTATATTTTTAATTATAGAACGATTAGTATAAAAATGGTATAAATATGTTTGATAATCTAATAGATTTGACGTTCCTGTGACTTTTAAGCTGTTGACTTCACACCAAAATTGCTATAATAAACCATAATTAATGAACAATGCATAACATAAAATGAATTGAGCATGAAGAAATATTAACGGAGGTTGATGACATGGAAGTTGGTTTTTATGGAGATAAATTTATTGATATTAATGAAAAGGTCGTACCGATCCAAGAGAGAGGGCATCAATTTGGAGATGGAATATATGAAGTTATTCGAGTTTATGATGGCAAACCATTTCTATTAAAAGAACATTTAAACCGACTTGAAATGAGTGCAAAGGAAATATTAATCGATTTACCTTATTCTCTAGAAAAAGTGAACGAACTAATATTAGAAGGGATAACGCGCTCGGAATTGAAAGATGCACAAGTATATATTCAAGTAACTAGGGGCATCGCACCGAGAGATCATGTATTTCCTAATGTTCCCGCACAGTTTTCAATGACTGTACGCCCCTCACGTCATATAGACCGTGTTAAACGACAAAACGGCGTATCTCTTCAATCATTCGAAGACACCCGTTGGGCAAATTGTTTCATCAAATCGATAAATCTATTACCAAATGTCATTGCAAAACAAAAGGCTTCTGAAGCAGGTTATGACGAAGCGGTTTTTATACGAAATGGCATTGTGACAGAATGCTCTAGTTGTAATTTATTTGCTGTAAGAGATGGTGTTGCCTACACACATCCAGCAACAAACCATATTTTACATGGTATCACAAGGGAAGCAATCATCCATATCGCATTACAAAATGACCTTATTGTAAAGGAACATACATTTGATATTGATTTCCTTTACAATGCTGATGAAGTTTTTATAACGAGTACATCAATCGAAATATTACCTGTCAATAAAATTGACAACATGAATATATCAATGAATAACCCTATAACAAAGCAGCTTATTTCTGGTTTCCAGCAATTAAAGGAACAATAAACAGATAAGGCATGATACTAATGAACAGTTAACCCTAAGTAATATAAGATGTGTGAAACGGTGATATAAAGACCATATCACCGTTTTTTTGCTTTATATATTTAATCAATTAATTAAAATATCTAAAAATGTATGTTTTCATCATGTCTAAACGTACAATCAGAGTTTAAATAATTCCATAAAATATAAATATATCAAGAAAGGAGGAATGGTAATTATGAGTAATTTTGGCGGTATCTTTGCCTTAGTTATTGTACTTTTTGTGCTCTTGATTATCATCGGCTGTGCTTGTAGCCAAGGATTTTACTAATTCCTAATCTACACAGCATAAAAGCTCCCTAATTCAACCAATCATACTTCACATTTACTCAATTGTACTTTCTATCCTTCCAATGATAAAGCTTGTATCATTCATTTTTTGTGAGGTGAGATAATCACCTCTCTAACACAAAAAAGTAAAATAATGTTAAATTCGGGAGAGTATTTAATTAAAAGGAGTTAACTAAACAAGAAGGGAGGTTTGAGCTTATGTGTGGATACGGTGGCGTAGCACCAGGCTACGGTTACGGTGGCGGGGGCTTCGGCTCTGGCTTCGCGCTAATTGTTGTCCTATTCATTTTGTTAATTATCGTATTAGGAACGTTAGCATTTGTTTCTTATTAGAAAACCGAAGACAGCATCTTAGAATATCATAATAAACAGACTAAATCACTTTGTAAATTTAGTCTGTTTATTTTGTTATAAATTAAGGGTGCTTTTCCAATAATTATTGTTTTCTTACTAAGAAATAATTTGTTTACACTTAGAGTTCGTAACATTCTTTCTTTTTAAAAGGCTGTTTTAGCATTGATTGTCGTTTTTCGTAAGAAGCAGTAAACACTAACAACAAGAGTGCTTCGCATTATCATAAGGCAAAGTTGATAGCTGCTTGATTTTTTTCTCTGTAAAGGTCTTCTTACTCATCATTACTCTTGCTTCATGTTAGTTATTACTTATCCAAAAAGCACCCTTTAGATAGGTTTTTGCTGTGTCTACATGGGTGCTTATTATATTACAGTATAGTTTAGTATAGAACAACAAAGGTCAAGTCTGTTTCTTCCGAGAAAAAAAATCTTTATATATAGATAAAAATTATTTTACTTCTTAATCAGTTGAATATTATCAAATGCTGCCCAATTATGCTCATTTCCATCAGAATATACTCCAATAGTAACAGTGCCTGACGTTACATCGATATTATCTATTTCAAATTTCGTCCAATCACCTATTGAGGTTGATCCAATATTAGCATAAAGGGTGGAGCCGCCGTAATTACTTGCTTCTAAACGTAGCGTATTTTGACCTCCACTTGAACGGACCCAAACCGAGGCTTTATAAACTCCATTTGCTACACTTATATGTTGATATGTCGTCTGTTGATAAGGGAAAGATTGCCAATGAGTCATCTTATACGCTCCCGACAATGGATAGTCTGTATCAACTTTGTGAACTGGGTCTTGTCCCTCTGGTGTCCAGCTTTGCCAATTATTTAATGCTCCTAATTCGAAATCTCCATTTACAATTAAATTACTATTATTACTTGAGTTCCATACGAAAGTAGCTACTGCACCTGCTGGCAGAGTATATTTAAATGATTCGTCTCCCTCTTTCACAGTGAATGTTTGATGTGTATTTGCATTATTTAAAACTAACAAAGTTTTTGATCCATCTGTGTTTTTAAAAGCAACGTTTTGAATATCGTTATCGTAGTTAGTATCTATTCTTTTTGCACCTGGTTTAACGAACTTACTAATATGACCAAGCACGTAATATTCTACATTTTTATATACATCGCCTGTTTGTTGGTTAATCGTTACAACACCACGGCAATCTGTACATCCACCATTAATTG
Source organism: Cytobacillus sp. IB215665 (assembly GCF_033963835.1). Classification (NCBI taxonomy): domain Bacteria; kingdom Bacillati; phylum Bacillota; class Bacilli; order Caryophanales; family Bacillaceae; genus Cytobacillus; species Cytobacillus sp. IB215665. The sequence continues at coordinate 26,949 of NZ_JAXBME010000012.1, read as the reverse complement.
GTCCAAAGTTTTCATCTAATGCTAAATTCCATAGCAGAACTGACTTCGCCCAATTTCGAGTCGAACCGATTACTACATTCGACATATTCCATGCTAAATTATCTCCAAAATCAGTTGACCACTCTCCACCTGAGCATTCGGTAAACCATATGCCTTTGTCTGGGTGAGCATTTTGCACTAAAGATTGTTGCTCAGGTGTACCACCATAGCAATGAAAAGCACTACCCGCCAAATAAGATTTTGCTTCCTCATCATTCATTACTTCAATTGGGTAATCATATTCATTCCAGTTATGGTCCCAGCTAAGTATTTTCGTATCAATTGCTTGACTGTTAAAAGTTGGCCCAAGATGATTTTTTACAAAATCAATTTGTTCCGATGCTTCCATCTTCATACTAGGATAGCCAGCAGTTTCATGATGTGGCTCATTTTGAATGGTCATTGCATAAATAGGAAGTCCCTCATTTTGATAGCTGTTAATATATTTTGCGAGATACTGCGCATATACATTATAGTATTGTGGAAGAAGTTTACCTCCATTTAATGATCCATTATCTTTCATCCAACCAGGTGCACTCCAAGGCGTGCCCATAATTTTTAAATTAGGATTTATCGTTAATGCTTCTTTTAACATAGGAATTACATTTTGTTTATCTTTATCAATAGAAAAGTTTGCTAATGTCGGATCTGTTAATCCTGCTGCCATATCATCATACGAGTAGCTTTCTAAAGAAAAATCTGATGCACCTACCGTATGGCGAACAAAACTCAAACCAATACCTTCATTACTAAATAGATCGTTATATATCGCATTTCTTTCCCAATCGTTTAGTTTTTGATTAAAAAGCCATGCTGAAGATCCAGACATTGCTGCCCCGAATCCATCCATAACTTGAAATTCTTTACTTTCATCGACTTGAATCGTTACCCCCTCTATGCTGTTATTTAGTGAAAATTCCAAATCATTTTGCTGCTGAAGTAATTGCTGTTGATCAGCTGTCGTTAACCATACTTGCACATTGCTCCCTTCAGCGTTAGCAGGAGTAACAAAACTTGTCATCAATATTAATGATAGCGCTATCATAATTATACGTCTGGTTGAATTTACCTTCATTTCCATAACCTTTCTCCCCCTTATTATGTTTAATAGATTTGAATCATACCATGTAATGTTAACGCTTACATAATTCTATAAAAAAACACATACGTTACACTTAATATCATTTTACAAGCATTATATGTTTTAAACAAGCATTAATTCTTATTCTTGTATTCCTAGTAATGACAAGTATACTTTGCAAGAAACCTTTATCTAAAGGGGTCTACCCCCTTTAGATAATCCATAAGGTCAATCATCTACAAAATACTTGTTCTCGCTCCCCTCACGGGCACTTTGATCGTCGTAGTCCTCTCAATGGAAAAATGTATATTTCTTCAAATATAACAGCAACCTAGCAAAGATCCGTATTGATACTTCCTCAGTTGGTTACATTTATTCATTCCATATCCAGATTGTTATCGATTTTGTTATTAATATATACATTAAATGATTAACATTTACATCCATATATACATGTGAATATTAGCGTCAATACTTGCTTACTACTACAAGCTTGTGTGCTTTTTTACATACGTTTGAACCATTTTGCGATGACTACCTACTAGCTTGTTTGGAAGTGAACGCAATGGAAAGAATACTGTTTCTAACCCTTCCTCTACATTTGTTTTTACTTCACCACTGAAATCATTGGAATAATATGCAATTGTTACAACATAGAATTCATCACCATTTTGTAATTTGCAATAATTATCATTTCCAGAAAAAACATTAATAAGTTCTAAGCTACCGACAGTAATACCTGTTTCTTCGTACACTTCCCTTTTAGCTGTTTCTTCTGCTGATTCAGCTAGTTCCATTAAACCACCTGGAAGCCCCCAAACACCGTATGGTTCTTTTCTTTTTTGAAGTAATATCTCGTCTTGATCATTTATAAGCAAAACAACTGAGCCAACAAGTATAATAGGACGATGCCCTATAACCTTCCTTAAATCTTCTACATAACCCATCTATATTTTTCTCCTAACCTTGACTTATAAAAAACCCACTAGTAGCAACGATTGTAGATTTTTTACTAGTTTGTTAATGTTCAAACTTTTTAAACCGATACACGATAACACTCGAGGCAATAATAATATAGCTGATAACAATAATATAGTTTTGAATGATCGTTGTATTTATTATAAAGGAATCTCCAAAATTATGTATATGGACAATGTTATTAATTGGAGGTAGCAACCACAAGATCCATGCTAAAAAGGTTGGTATACCATTAGCAAAAGCTTCGGTTACTAGTGACACCATTAGTACAAGACAAGTAGCTAACCAATGATAATGACTTTGTTTTGTTACACCAAAAAACATGCCAACGATCACACCAAGCTGACAGAGTAATACATGGCTAATAATCGAGCCAATGATTATTGGAGTTGACGGAGTTGTTAAAAAACCATTAAAAATGAGTGGATATAACATCGCAAAAATAATAAGTAGGCTACCAAACACCAACACTGCAATATTTTTACTTAACAAGTATTTCATTTTTGATTTGATATGAGTTAAAATAATTGCTCTTTCAGAGTGTTCCTCTCGATGAAACATCGAATGTGTTAGCCAAGCAGCAATTAAATATAAGACGATGCTAGAAATTAAATAGCTATTCATTATATCTTTTTGACTATAAGTATAAAATATTACAACCCACAAGCAATATACAGCTACTGGGGGAATAAAACGAAATGACCGGAAATATGTTATGACAAAATAACGAGATAAATATACCATGCTAGTTCTCCTATAATGATTCTATTTTGCTTACTGAGATGATTGAATGACCTTGTTGTAAAAGGTGTAGTAATAATTGATCCTTATCCTGTGCCCTTACCATTATTTTTATTTGACCATTCCCTACCGTCAATTGGTGATACACATCCTTAAATTCATATAAGGTATTTTCGTTGCTATTTTGCAAAACTTTACAAACAATCTCATAAGCATTCATCTCTTCATTTATTAATGATTCTTCACTACTAACATTTTTATTATTTATGTACAACACTTTATCTGCCATTTTATCAACTATCGATTTTTCGTGACATGAAAAGATCATTGAGGTACCAGCTTCTTTAATTGCTAATAGATTTTCTACCAAGGATGATTGCATTCTCCGATCTAACCCTGATAGCGGCTCATCCAAAACAAGGATGTCAGGTTCATGAATTAACGCTTGTATAAGACTTACTTTCTGTTTCATTCCTTTTGAAAATGATTGAAGTTGCTTATCTCTTACATGAATCAACTCAAATCTATCAAGTAATTGCATGATTTTCGTGTCTATCTCTTGTCGACTATACCCGTGAATTTTACCTAAATGATACAAATATTCATATGTAGTCATGCGAATATTACCTGTAAACTGTTCAGGGACATAACCAACTCGTTTAGATGGCATGTAAATTGTTCCTTTTGAGGGCATTATGAGACCTGTAATTAATTTAAGTAATGTACTTTTGCCGGAACCATTTTCTCCTATAACAGCAACCGCTTCACCCTTATACAAAGATAACGATATTCCTTCGACTATTGTTAAACCATTAAAAGATTTAGATACATTATCTATTTTACAAATTATGTTACCCAATGACTTCACCCGATCTTAATAGTTGGTTATCACTATCCAATTAAACTATTATTTTTTTGTGTACTATATATGCAATAAGAACCAATAAGGTAGATAAGTCCTTTCATATCTTCTATATTATTTTGCAAAAACTACTTTAATATTGTACCATTTCCATCTTCCAAAACATAACAATAATTTCCACATCAGCTTCATCATTAATAGTTACATGACAGCATGGCATCAACAACCATGCTCCATAAAATGAAGACTTATTATATAAATTACATCATTATAAGGCTACATAATAAATGTAATAAGTACAAAATCCCTCGAATATCATAGCAATGGTAGGGAAACAAGTTTAAGAAAGTTAGTAAGCACACTATTTCCTTATCAAAAATAACTTAATGATAGGAGGAATGAACATTTGATTTACGCAAACCCTGGTTCGCCAAACTCTATTATTACATTTAAGAAGCAATATGATAACTTTATCGGTGGTGAGTGGATCCCTTCTGTAAGTGGTGAATATTTCGATAATATGACGCCGATCACTGGACAAGCGTACTGTCAAGTTGCTAGATCTAATGGTGAAGACATTAACAGAGCTTTAGATGCTGCACATGCAGCAAAGGATACTTGGGGAAAAACAAGTGTTACTGAAAGATCAAATCTATTAAATAAAATAGCTGATCGAATTGAAGAAAACATGGAGAAATTGGCAGTTGCAGAGTCATGGGAAAACGGGAAGCCTGTTCGGGAAACCTTAGCTGCTGATTTACCATTAGCGATCGATCATTTTAGATATTTTGCTGGCTGTATTCGTGCAGAAGAAGGAAGCTTAGCACAAATTGATCAAGACACCGTAGCATACCATTTCCCTGAACCTATTGGGGTTGTAGGTCAAATAATCCCTTGGAATTTCCCTCTATTGATGGCAACGTGGAAGCTTGCACCAGCGTTAGCTGCTGGAAATTGTGTCGTTCTAAAGCCTGCTGAGCAAACTCCAGCATCCATCATGGTGCTTATGGAGTTAATTCAAGACCTACTACCTCCAGGTGTTGTGAATGTTGTTAATGGTTTCGGAGTTGAGGCTGGTAAGCCGCTTGCAACTAGCGATCGAGTTGGGAAAGTTGCATTTACTGGAGAAACAACGACTGGGAGATTGATTATGCAATATGCATCCCATAATATTATCCCTGTAACACTCGAATTAGGCGGTAAATCGCCAAATATTTTCTTTGAAGATGTGATGGCACAAGAGGATGACTTTTTAGATAAAGCAGCAGAAGGCTTTACTATGTTTGCACTAAATCAAGGTGAAGTTTGTACTTGTCCATCAAGAGCTTTGATTCAAGAATCTATTTATGAACCTTTTATGGAGAAGGTCTTATCACGAGTAGAAGCAATTAAACAAGGGAATCCTCTCGATATGAATACGATGATAGGTGCGCAAGCTTCATCAGAACAGCTAGAAAAAATAATGTCATACATCGATATTGCTAACCAAGAAGGAGCAGAATTACTAGCTGGAGGGAAAAGAAATATTCTTGATGGTGAATTACAAGGCGGCTACTATATTGAGCCTACTGTTTTTAAAGGTAACAATAACATGCGCTTCTTCCAAGAAGAGATTTTCGGACCAGTTGTAGCGGTTACAACTTTTAAAGATAAAGAGGAAGCATTACAAATTGCCAATGATACGTTATACGGCTTAGGTGCTGGCGTATGGACCCGAGATATAAATACAGCTTATCGCTTTGGGCGTGAGATCGAAGCTGGTCGTGTATGGACAAATTGCTATCATGCATACCCTGCTCATGCAGCTTTTGGAGGATATAAAATGTCTGGTATTGGACGTGAAAATCATAAAATGATGCTTTCACATTACCAGCAAACGAAAAACTTACTCGTAAGTTATAGTCCAAAGGCGTTAGGGTTCTATTAATGCTTGAAAAGGTGATCGCTACTGAAACTGCGCTAAATCTTATAGCAAAGCTAACAGCAAAACATGGACCTCTTATGTTCCATCAATCAGGTGGCTGTTGTGATGGTAGTTCACCAATGTGTTATGCAAGAGATGAATTTTTAATCGGGGATTCGGATGTATATTTAGGAGATATTGGAAAAACTCCTTTTTATATGAACAAACAGCAATATGAATATTGGAAGCATACTCAATTAATTATTGATGTTGTTGAAGGACGAGGCGGCATGTTTTCCCTAGAAGGCCCAGAGGGAGTAAGGTTTCTTACAAGGTCAAGACTGTTTCCAAACAATGAAAATCAAATGTAAATATCATATTCAGCTGATACCTTGTCAGCTGTTTTTTGTTGTTTGCATAAACCGTAGTCACCCCTCAATATTGACACTTTCAAGGAATATGCTCCTACTTGCTCATCATTAGAAATCTGTTAAACTATTATTTCTTAATAGTATTTTTTTATTTGTAGTTGTGTGCGCTTGGCTTTTTTAGTACTAATGAAGACACGATACAACGATTGCTTGTGGCATTTTTTTTAATAAAACGGTGATAACATCATAAAACAATTTGTTTTGCTGTTGAAATATTATATCAATAACAACATTATTATGAAAAATGCCTTGTAGTTTGTTGTTCACGCCTGGATTATTGAATGTCGTACTAATGAATAGACACGGTACAACGATTTCTTCGGGGCATTTTTTCTTCTTTTATACGGTGACAAATCCCTAACAATTTGTTTTGCTATGGTTAGTTGAGTGAATAGTAAAACAGATTACAATAAAAGCCTTACAAATTATTAATTTTTTTTTTTGAACTTTTTCATGCAATCGAGCCAATAAATAGAGAGAGATAAAAAAGGGGGCTCTAATATGACTGATGAAGAATTACATAGCTGGTTAAAGGAGTTGACAACTGGAAGCGAAAAAGCTTTCGAAGTTGTCTATGAAGAAATACATCATCATGTCTATCGAACTATTTATTTTTTAGTGAATAACAAACAAGATACGAATGATGTGGCAAACGAAGTGTATATCCAATTGATTAAATCCATTGCCAAGTACGATCAGACCAAAACTTTCTATTCGTGGCTAAATGGTCTTATCGTTAAACAAACAGCAAATTGGAATAGAAAGCTTTGGAGAAAATTCAATCTTGATAAGAAAAATCAGTTATTTTCAATCGAAGAACATCCTAGATCAATAGAAGAAACAATGCTAACTAATGAAACGAATAGCCAATTATTACAGCATGTTAATAGGCTGCCATATAAATTAAAGGTAGTCATTGTACTTAGATACTTTCATGACAACAGTTTTGAAGAAATTGCAAACACATTAAATATTCCGATTGGAACAGCAAAATCAAGGCATCATCATGCATTAAAAAATCTTCGAAATAAGAAATTGCCAACTGAAAGTGAGGCTTCATTACATGTTCATTGAAAAGGAATTGAGAAGTGAATTCGAGAAAATATCAAAAAGTATAAAAGAGCCGGACAACATAAAAAACAATGCACAACTTGCATTTAAACATTACCATTCCAATAAAAAAAGAATACGAAATCAATGGTTTAGTAAGTTAGCTATCTCTATGGCATGTCTATTGATATTCTCTGGTTTTGCTTACGCAGCGAATATTATCTACGAATTAACATTTGATAGCTTTGAATTCAACATTTCAGATGACCCAATGATAGACATCCCTAGCCTGAAAGAAAGAGAACACATACAAAACACGATTGAAGATATTCGTGAATCATTGAAGCCTGGAGAATCTGCAATTATGTACAGCTCTGCGTTGGATAATGGTCAGAACGTTTCATTTTCTTTAGCGACCATCAACAATCCTGAGGAAATAAGTATGGAAGATTGGCAAAATCATATGGACGATTACTTTTCACAATACAAAATACCTCAAGCATTATATAACGGGATGACGCTTAAAGCGGCGCATTACCAAACGGTAGTTGGTGGCGTTGAGCCTGAGATGGCTGAAAAATATTACGATACACTAAAGGCTCGATCAACTAAGACTACAGAAAAAATCACATGGTATAATCTAGGGTCTTTACCTTTAAAAAATAATAGCTTATTGGACTTACCAAATTTGATTTATGAAACAGATACAAATGACGAAATTCTTATAACCTATCACCTTCTTACAGATGATGTAGTTTCTATGACTTCGTATATGGGAGAGGATTTTAAGCAATTTACGGTAGACGGAAATGATGCATTTTACGTTGAACCAAATGAAAGTTTATATACGACTAATAAAGAAAAAATACTAAGTTGGATTGAAAACAGGAATGGCCAGCTTATTTTATACAACATAACAACTGAATCAGTAAATATTACTCAAGAAGATCTAATAGCTATTGCAAATAATATGGAAATAGCAAAATAGAAATCAATCAGTTTTTCACTATGTAAAACGAGTTCTATGCTGTAAAGTTAGCTCCTATGATAACCAAAATAGCTAGTCACCTATAAGAATAAATTTATGGGTGACCGCTATGTTCTCATACTATCAGTTAGTTTTATCACTACTTTTAAATGGCTTGGCAAAAAGAATCGTGTAGTTGTCTTTACTTTACACCCATTGATTAAACTACCTGTAAATCATAATGGAGGCTTTATGAACACAATAACCAATAAAAGATTTTACATGTAATTAAAATCGACTTGAATCTTATACAATTTTATACCATCTTTTCAAGCTTTCAAAAAGGTAATAATGTAGATACTCCCCAAAATGAAGAATCTGGTGGAAGTAATGGGATTTTCTGTTTTACTAAACTCCTTTTAACTTTTCTTCACAATATCTTGCATTCTTCCGCAATCTAGCTCTTCCAATTTACTCCTTTATTTTTAAAGTTTATAACTTTTATCATACTGTCCTTCCACATTAGTATTTTCAAAAATTAATTTTTCGTGATTGTTACAAATTTTTCTTCTCAATAAAATAAATAATCTTGGAGCAGTCGTTGTTCATTTCTTTATTCGTTTAAGGTACTTTTTCGCAAACTTTGTCGCCCTTGGGACTAATTTAGAACAGCAACAAATGACCTTATTTAACAAGAGAAAAGATGCTACAACTGCTTGGTTTTAAGTATTTATTTCATAGAACAAAAAGCAATAATCAATGCGATAAATGCTTTTGTTAACAAACATTTATCTTATAAAAACTCAATTTCTTTGTTCATAACAATCCCCACTAAAACAAGTTCCATAATTCTACCTTCAAACTCCTTATCCCATTTTTCTAGTAAGTAATTTAACTATTTTTTATATGTTACATTATTGTAAAAATTTTTTAAATTGTTCTTAAACCATTTACAAACTAATATACATGATTTAGTATATAAAACGAAATGATTACGATTTAACTTTTTTGTAATAAACGTTTTAATTACACAAATTTATTAAGTTAGGAGCTAACAAAATGAAAATCAACAAATCTTTTTATACTTTAGTTTTTGCTATCAGTCTTATTCTTGCAGGCTGCGGAAACTCTGAAACTGTTAAAACAGGAATATCTGAAAATGAAAAAATTACAATTTATACAACGATTTATCCTCTTGAAGATTTCACGAAAAAAATCGGCGAAGACTATGTTGATGTAAAAAGTATTTACCCTCCAAATGTAGATGCTCATTCTTTTGAACCTTCTACAAAAGACATGGTTGCTCTAGCAGAATCTGATTTGTTTATTTACAGTGGAGTTGGAATTGATGCGTTTGCAGAAAATGCGATTAAGTCCTTGAAAAATGAAAGTGTTACTATTTTAGAAGCAGGAGAAGGCATTGAGCTTATAGAATCCTCTCATAACGAGGAACATCCTCATGAAGAGGAAGCTGTTGAAGCTGAAGAACACGGTCATGAAGAGCAAGATGCTGATGCTGAGGAACACGGTCATGAAGACGAAAGCGTTGAAGAGGATGGCGACGAGCATAAGGATGACGTACATAACGATGGTGACCATGATCCTCACATATGGTTAGATCCCCTCCGGGCAATAGAAATAGCCGAAAACATCAAAAATAGTTTGAGTGATTTAAAGCCAGAGCATGCTTCAACATTTGAAAGCAATTATATTCGCTTAAAAGAAAACTTAGAAAAACTTGACCAAGAATTTAAAACTACAATTGAAAGCTCCAAAACGAATATTATTTTAGTCTCTCATGAAGCTTATGGATATTGGGAAGAACGTTATGGTATTGAACAAATTGCTATTACTGGTTTATCTCCTACACAGGAGCCTTCATTGAAACAGTTACAAAATATTATTGAAGAATCAAAAGAACACGATATTCATTATGTTATTTTCGAACAAAGTGTTACACCAAAAGTAGTAGAAACTATCCAGAAGGAATTGGGAGCAGAATCTCTAACTCTCCATAATCTTGAGTCCTTGACAGAAGAAAATATAGAACAAAAGGATGACTATTTCAGCATTATGGGAATGAATTTAAATACCATAAAGACAGCTTTAAATGATTAATAGGCAGACTGTATACTAATTATTGCCCCAAGATGTGGAAGGTATTCCCTTTATAGAACACTTTTACAATTTTGAAATTTAAAAGAAATATGAGGTTTGTAATTTATTCATCCCCTATTAATATATATAATTAATAGGGGAATTGCTGTAAGATCTATTATAGTATGGAGGTTAAAATGAATAAGATTTTACGAAATAATATTATAGATATCACAGGTTTAACGATTATTGCTTTAACCCTTCTTCTTTTTTCAATCAGTACAAGCCTTAGTGATAACTTTGCTTTTCCTCCTTCTTTGCTGAATTTGAATACTATTTTTCTAAGTATATTAATAGAAGCTCTTCCTTTTGTTTTGATAGGCGTATTAATTGCTGGAATGATTCAAATTTTTGTAACCGAAGAACATATTCAAAGGTGGATTCCTAAAAATAAAGTAATGGCGGTCATTATGAGCTGCACTGTTGGAGCGCTTTTTCCTGCATGTGAATGTGGAATCGTTCCAATTGTTCGTAGACTTGTTTCTAAGGGTGTCCCGATTTATGCAGCCATTGGTTTTATGTTAACAGGTCCGCTAATTAACCCAATTGTCATTGCATCTACTTATATGGCATTTGGCAACAATTTAAAAATAGCTGGACTACGCATGGGTTTAGGCTTCTTAATCGCTATTCTCGTTGCTTTAATAATAAGCTTCATTCTTAAAGGTAACCAATTAAAAACATCAACTAGTATAATAACTACTCACTCACATGTCCACACAGAAAAAAAATCTTTTACGAACCGATTCTGGTCAATGTTAGTTCATTCTATTGATGAGTTTTTTGATATGGGAAAATTTCTTATTATTGGTGCTTTTTTAGCGGCGTTTGTACAAACTTATGTACCTGCAAAGACGTTATTGGAGACAGGTAGTGGCCCCGTTTCTTCTTTACTCGTTATGATGGGATTAGCATATGTTTTATCTTTATGTTCTGAAGCGGATGCCTTTATCGGTGCGTCCTTTAGTAGTATTTTCCCTACTTCGTCGATATTAGGCTTCTTAATTTTCGGACCGATGATCGACTTAAAGAATACGTTAATGTTGCTAAGCGTATTCCGCTTTAAATTTGTGATAGGCTTGCTTGCATTGGTTACATCAACTGTATTTATCGTGATCATGCTGCTGCAAAACGTTCTGTAAAGGAGGGAAGAACCATGAAATTTTCTTATCAGCAGGCTGTTAGAGCAATGATATTATTAACGTTTTCAGCGATGCTCTTTAAGCTACATTTTACAGGAGACATTACAAAGTTTATCAATCCCAAATATGTCGGTTTAAGTCAGTCCGCTTCAATCATCTTTTTAATTTTGTTTTTTATCCAAATAACAAGAATCTGGAGTGTTAAAGAATATAGCCACGAGCATTGTTCACATGAAGACCATAACTGTGGACATGACCATGGCAATTCAGCTTTTAACGTAAAAAAGTTAATATCCTATATGATTATTATTGTTCCTTTATTAACTGGGTTCTTTCTTCCTCCAAAGATTCTCGATTCCTCTATTGCTGCTAAAAAAGGAGGTATGGCGGTTTTATCCAGCCAGAAATCTTCCCAGAAAGATACAAATAATACACCAGCAAATGATACGAATGACGATAATACACAAAGTGATACATCGATTAATGATAACACACAAAGTGATGCTTCGATTGATGATAACCTTGTCAATCCTAATATTACGGAAAGCCAGAAAGAAATGTCAAAGGAAGAATTTGATCAACTTATACAAATGCTAGAGGCGACTCCTATAATTGAAATGAATGATTTTGTTTATAATGCCTACTATGAAGAAATCAGTAAAGATGTCACTAAATTCAAAGGAAGAGATATTGAATTAAAGGGATTTGTTTACAAGGAGGATGGATTTGAAGAAAACCAGCTTGTTATATCGAGATTTCTAATTACTCATTGTGTAGCAGATGCTAGCATCATCGGCTTCCTCTCAGAATTCAAGGAAGCTTCTAGTATTGAACAGGATACATGGATCGAGGCGAAAGGAGTATTGGATATCACGACCTATAATGGAATGGAACTTCCTTACATCAAAATTACTGAGTGGAAAAAAATAAGTGTTCCTAAGGAACCTTATCTATATCCAATCAGTGTTAAAATCTTATAAAGAAGTAGGATTTTCCACGCACCATTGCTATAAAAAATGCTTGTATGAAAACCTTTATTATTAAATGAATGTGGAACATTTTCTTTCTCATTATACTTCACTGGGTACTTCCGGAACCTCAAATTTCTTGTATTGTTATCAAAAGACGTGAACAAAGGAAATGGCATCGAAAAATTACTAGACCTTTTAAGTCTGAGAAAGGTTTTATATTTTCTGAGTTGGTGACAATTTGAATGAAATATCATTTATAGCAACTACAAAATAAAGCAATCACTGTTAACAAGACTCATAGTGAGTTAAAGAGAATTGCGTCTTAATTATGTGGACATCATGATGAAGACGCAATTGCTCACATAATCTATTTTGATCACTATCATTTTCACGAACGAATTCTTCCAATTGCAATGGTTCAGTAATAATTTTGAAACTGATAGGATACTAGGAGTTAACAATTAAGCCCTAGAGAAGACGCTTTTCTATTACAGAATAGCTCCATTGTTTTAATAATATTTATAATTAGTGAGTATTGCTCAATCCTTTGGTTAGATAGGGAATAAAAGTCATATAGTGCCCTTTAACCATGAATTGATATTATATTATTACGATCTGCATTCACTTCTCAAAGTGAGTCGTATCACCATGCAATAGTATTTCGTTGTTATGATCACCTATTTCCACAGCAGATAAACTTGCACCATGTATAAATGGACCTTTCCATAGTTCTTCGAGAGGTCTATTTTCAAAATAGGCCATCATCGTTTTAAGCACAACCGCATGTGTAACAAGCAATACATCTCTTCCTTGATTCACATTTATAACATATTTAAGCACATCCAAGCTGCGTTTTTGAACGTCCAAAAAGTTTTCACCAGATTTGCTTTCATAAAACTGTGGCTCTGACCAAAACAACTCACTTTCCTTCGGATATTTTTCTCTAACTTCATCGGTCGTTAACCCTTCCCATTCGCCCATTGCCATTTCATACAAGCGAACATCTGTATGTATGGGGATATCTCGTTTTCCTATGATTTGTTTACTAGTTTCTAATGTGCGACCACTTGGGCTAGAATATACAGCACCTATATTTACATTTTCTAGCCTACTCCCAAGGGTTCGAGCCTGTGTAACCCCATATGCTGTTAGGGGTGAATCTTTCCTACCCTGCATCCTCTTTAAAACATTCCATTCAGTTTGACCATGTCTTGTTATATACAAGCGTGTTACATTGTTATTTGATTGTAGTTTACTCATATTCATTAACACACCTCAGCCAATTCTTTATTTACTTTTACTGTCTATTAGTTGTTAAAGCGTATCCTATTTGATTCAAGGGATATATGTCTTAAATGCTGTATCCGCATCGATTGCCTTTTTAGAATTATACATACACAACATCCTTTGTGGCATCTTTTCACCTAAAAAAAGATGTCAAACATTTCAACCCCCTTCTTCCTTCCTTTGCTAATTTAGTAACAATAGCAACAAGCCCCTTCTAAAATGTGTACATTTAGCTATAAAATCAATATTCTTCATTCTATTATTCTATCATCTTTAAAATTAACTTGCGACTTGACTAACATATTATGGTGATTCAAAACTAAGAGAAAATTTTAGGAAGTATACTATTTTCCATTATGTTACACAATAAACATAACATGTAAATGAGGTGTTTTTATGCCAAAAGTTATATCAATAAGTAAGTATATTCCTCCTTATCAAATTAACCAATTAGCAACTAAAGAAATTGCACAAGAGCTATTTAAAGATAAAATAACTAACATTGATAGGTATCTTCGTGTATTTGAGAATACTGAAATTGAGAAACGTCATTTTACTAAAAATGTTGATTGGTACAAGCAGGAGCATACGTTTGAAGAAAAAAATAATATTTATATTGAAAGTTCAGTACAATACGGGTCTGAAGCAATTAAAAATTGTTTACAAAACGATGTATATTTGAACGAACAGATAAATTTCGAAGAGATCGATGCAATCTTCTTCGTATCAAGCACAGGAATTGCGACACCAACGATAGAAGCAAAAATTATGAATATCCTACCTTTTTCTAATCATACGAAGCGTATTCCTATATGGGGATTAGGGTGTGCTGGTGGGGTAGCAGGCTTATCTCGTGCATTTGACTATTGTAAAGCATATCCTCATTCAAAGGTCATCGTATTATCAATTGAATTATGCAGTTTAACATTTCAAAAAAACGATGCATCAAAAAGTAACATAATCGGAATGTCATTATTTGCTGATGGAGTTGCTGCCTTATGTGTTGTAGGGGATGAAATAAATGCTGATCAATTATCTAAACTGAATACTCTCCCACATATTTCGTGCACTCAGTCAGTGTTTATGAAAAAATCGGAAGACATAATGGGATGGGATGTAACGAATGATGGACTTTCAGTAATCTTTTCAAGACATATCCCTACATTAGTAAATTCTTGGCTGTCACCTGTTGTCCATTCTTTTTTAGAACAACACAACTTAAACATTAATGACATAAATCATTTTATTGCTCATCCAGGAGGAAAAAAAGTCATTGAGGCTTATAAGAATTGTTTACATATGAGTGATGACTTATTACAACCATCGATAACAGTTCTTCAGCAATATGGCAATATGTCATCCCCAACTGTTTTGTATGTACTTGATTTAGTTATGCGACAACATATAAAGCAAGGATCACTAGGCTTAGCCATTGCATTGGGACCAGGATTTTCAGCCGAATTAGCACTATTAACATGGAAATAACATTAATGGAGGTGTAAGTATGATTTTTACTATTTTTTTAACTGTTATCATTATTCAACGACTGTCTGAAATTGCTATAGCAAAATTTAATGAAAAATGGATGATTGCTCAAGGTGGTATAGTCATTCAACAAGACCGTTATCCGCTCATCGTGTTACTACATAGTTGCTTCTTCATATCATTAGTTGTAGAAGTTATTTATTTTGGAAAAACGCTATCTATAGCTTGGCCCTTATTGTTAAGTTTGTTTTTTCTTACCCAAGTTATTCGAGTTTGGGCACTTCATTCGTTGGGTAAACATTGGAACACGAAGATCATCATTTTACCGAACGTAGAATATGTAACAAAAGGACCATATAAATATGTTCAACATCCAAATTATGCAGTAGTAATTATCGAGTTCATTCTTATTCCTATTATGTTTGAAGCTTATTTGACCGCCCTTGTTTTTACTGTATTAAATGCAGTGGTTCTAAAACATCGCATTAAACTTGAGGAAAGTATGCTAGCGAAATATATGAATAGTACAGAGCTAAATAATAAACCTAGATTCATTCCATTGCTGAAAAATTAACGAAGTTAATCCTTCTTCAAAATAAGATAACACCCACGTTTAGGGTGTTATCCTCCTAGAAAAATCGCACCATAGCCAAGTGCTGCAACAATCACATAAGCTGGATGGACTTTCCATCTTTCCAATAACAAATAGCTTAGAATAATTAAGATACCTGTTTGAAGTGTACCTGAGCCTTCATACGAATTAACAAAAAAGCGCATAGCCATTAACCCTAGTAGCACAGCAATCGTAGGCCTTATAAAAGCAGTCATGCGCTTCACTTTTGGCGAGTCTTTAAATTTGTATAAAATACTTAATAACGTAACCATTAAAATCAATGAAGGTGCTACAGTCGCAAAAATCGCTGTGACTGCACCAAGGACACCACCTTGTTGGTACCCTATATATCCAGCCATTTTTGTAGCAATTGGACCTGGCAATGCATTACCAATTGCTATAACTTCACTAAATTCATTAACAGTTAACCAATGATAACGGTGTACAACCTCATTTTCTACTAACGGAATTGAAGCAGGTCCACCACCGTACCCAAGTATTCCTGGTATGAAGAAAGCAAGGAATATTTGCCAATATATCATTTGGAAGCCCCTCCTATTTTATCTTTTTTCATGAGAGCTACCAACAATAAAATGGCAATAATGACTCCAGGGTGTACGTTCAATACTTCTAATAACAATAAACTAACAAGCGCTAAAAAAATTGTCTTTGTCCAGCCCAGTCCTTTTTGAGCGTTATTTAAAAACTGCCATGTTAATACAGCTAGCATAACCCCAACCACTGGAATTACCGCTTTTGTCATCCCAATAACCCACGGTTGGTCTTTGACAGATGTTAATGATGTTAATAACAGAATCATCAGGAAAATTGTTGGAACAATTGTCGCTAGTACTGCATTAATCATCCCTAATATACCAGCGACACGATAACCAATATATCCCGCCATCTTCGTAGCAATGGGGCCAGGTAGCGCGTTGCCCAAAGCTAATACATCTGCAAACTCATCATCGTTCATCCATTTATATTTTTCCACGACTTCCTTATGTACTAGTGGAATACTGGACGGACCACCACCATAACCTAGCATACCAACTCTAAAAAATGCTAAAAAAAGGTGTATTTGCTTCATCTTCATCATTTCCTTCTAGTCAAGCTTTAAGTACAAGGTACTTTAAACCATAATCTATTTCATTGGATTTCTAATATGCCGCAATTGTACCATCTGTACGTGACTCTGTACCACCTGAGAGCACTCCTGTTTGCTTGTCACGACAAATAATTTGCCCACGACCAAACTCTCCACGATCTGTTGCAATTTCAATCTCATGACCTTTTCGAGCTAGTTGTTGAGCTATATGATTCGGGAAGTTATGCTCTACTCTTACTTTTTTACCATCAATCCACTGCCACCTAGGGGCATCAAGCGCTGCTTGTGGATTTAAATGAAAGTCAATCATATTCATTACGACTTGTAAATGACCTTGGGGCTGCATATATCCTCCCATTACACCAAATGGTCCTACCGCCTCATTATCTTTCGTTAAAAATCCTGGAATAATTGTGTGGTAAGTTTTTTTGCCAGGTTGTAGTGCGTTTTCGTGTGTTTCGTCGAGCGAGAACTCTTGTCCACGGTTTTGCAGAGCAATACCAGTGCCAGGAACAACTAAACCTGATCCAAAACCCATATAATTACTTTGGATGAATGAAACCATATTTCCTTCTTCATCAGCTGTAGCTAAATAAACAGTACCGCCTTTCGGTGGTTTCCCAGCTTCTGGTAATATAGCTTGTTCAGTAATTTCGTTTCGCCTAATTTGTCCATATTCATCAGACAATAGTTGGTTAACGGAAGTAGACATATGGTCTGGATCAGTTATATACGCTTTACCATCAGTAAATGCCAGTTTCATTGCTTCGATTTGTTTATGATATGTATTAACATCGTCTTTATTTGAGAAATTAAATCCTTTTAGTGTGTTAAGTGCCATTAGAGCAATAAGGCCTTGTCCATTAGGCGGGATCTCCCACACATCATAACCACGATAATTAACTGAAATAGGTCTTACCCATTCCGGTTTATATGCTGCAAGATCTTCCCATGCTAAAAAGCCATCATATTGTTTTGAGTAAGCTGCGATTTTTTCTGCAAGTTCCCCTCGATAAAAGCTCTCTCCATTTGTTTCAGCAATTAAACGTAAAGTTTCCGCATGTCCTTGAGAACGCCAAAGCTCCCCAATTTCAGGTGCCCTTCCTTCAGGAGCAAACGTTTCAAACCAGTGAGTAAATTCTTTATCAGTAAATATTTTTTTAAATATTTTGTAAGCAGAATTCCAATACTTACCTAATACAGGTGATATCGGAAACCCCTTTTCAGCATATTCGATTGCTGGTGCTAAGACATCACTCAATGGAAGTTTGCCGAATTTTTTTGATAGCTCTGCCCATGCACTTGGCGCACCAGGTACGGTAACCGGTAACCAACCAAATTTAGGCATTTTCTCATAGCCCCTCGATTTAACTGCATCAATTGAAATATTTTTAGGAGCTGGGCCACTTGCATTTAGACCATGCAGCTCGCCTTTCGTCCAAACTAATGCAAAAGCATCGCCGCCAATACCATTTGAAGTTGGTTCTACAACAGTTAAACATGCTGCTGTTGCTATGGCTGCATCAATGGCATTTCCACCTTTTTTCAAAATATCTAAGCCAGCTTGAGCTGCCAAAGGTTGTGATGTGGCTACCATACCTTTGCGGGCTATAGTTGTCATTCGTTGTGAAGAATAAGGATAACTTAAGAAATCTATACTCATCTGTTTTTCCACCCCATTAGCTTTCAATTGTAAACATAAAAAATATTCTAATTGTAGATTATAAATTAATCAATCAGAAAAATCTATTATTTAATGAGAATTCCTTACATGTTGTACTAATTATGATTGTTAGACATATAAAAATTTTACTCTAAAGTAAATCTATAGAATATTATCCACCAATTTCATGCATTTTTATGATATATCTTTGCAATATGTAATTCACTATATCAATATAGTATTCAAGTTATCAAAAGGAACCTAAAAAAAGACAGTCTCGTTATGCAATCGAAGACTGACCTTTTCTATTAAACATAAATGTTATTATCGCCATAGCTAATAGTATGGACAGTTTGAAATAATAATTTGGAACGAAAAGTCCAATTACAAACAGAGTTAAAATAGTTGATAGCTCTACCAATTTGTTTTTTATCGATTTATTTTCGATTATAAAATTAGCTAACATGTCACAGCACACCCAAACAACAATACCTACATAAATTGTTGTTTGATGTTCTAACACATCTTCAAGACTAAAAATAAATGCTGTAAAAAATGTTACTAGCCCAACCATCTTAATAAGTAAATATCCTACCTTTTTCATGATGGCCTCCATAATTTTAGAGTTTGTCCTAGTTTCATTAAGGCTGTTTTCGCAATGACTGTTGATTTTTCACACAATAAACAGGTATACAACGAAATTTTCGTGGCATCTTTCCCTCGATAAAACGATGACAACTGATAAAGGCCTCGTTTTGTTGTTGTAATTTCATACAATGAAGTGTACGAAAAAGAGCCTTCATTAAAAAACATTAACTATGTTAACATATTTTTCATCCATTATCAATGTCAAAATGGTGAAGCTATGATACATTCCTTGAATGATAGTAAACTCGTTAAAATTAACTCTAAAAGTCCCACCAAGAAAGGTGGGACCTTGAGTCGGAATCAAATTATAAATTAGCTACTTCTCTTACTCGGTAAAAACTCATCTCCACTATTATTTTGTAAGCTTTTAATGGTTCGTATCACAACATCAAGCTTAACTTCAATACGGTGTAATAAATAAAATGATATGACAATGGGAAAGCCAACTTCACTAACGTAAGAGAGCCATTGATCCATTCCAATTCCCCCCTTCATGTACAAAAGTTAGCATAATAAATGATCAATATACCGCCATACAACATGAACACTATATCTGATTGATAATTTTCCTAAACGTATTAATCATCAGGGCAACCTAGTGAATACACTCAACTTAAGTCAGGTTTTAGAGTATTTGAATGTCTGTTACATTCCGTTCTACAACACGGGCACCTTTTTTTCTAATAAATCCCCCACCAGATGAAGTGAATACGTCTGATGAAAGGATTGTATCCATGACTGAAGATACAAGCGTAGTATCAACTGGTTCTGTTGGGTTTTCAATAAAGATTGTACCTACTTTTCCTTCTTCATTCTCAAACTTCAGCTCTAAAGTTTTTGCCAAAACTTACACCTCCTCATTACAATATGAATGGTTGATTATGCTCAATTGTCATCATCTACTAAACTAAATTAAAGCTAATATTATTGAACTAGTTGTTGAGAGTCGTTTCTTTCAACACGATGCACTGCATTTTCCTGAAGACTAATGATTGCTTCAGCAGCAGTATAGAGTTCATCTGTTGTTGCTGTTGTTTTTACATTGTTGTAGTTTTTATTTCGAAATATCTGCTTTCCTTCCTCATCAGTGCCTAAATCGTAAATAATCCGTAATTGGGAATCAGTTATAATTGCTTGCGCCAATCTTCTCACCTCCTTTGCTATATTAATAGCGATAACAAGGTAAAAAGTAGCGTTCAAACACAAAAAAGCTACTCAAATTAAGTAGCTTTCCTGTTGGAATTTAAGCTTATACTTTAAATTGGTTAATAGACTCCTGAAGTTCCATCGCTAAATGGCTTAAAGCTTCTGCAGACGATGCTACCTCCTCCATCGTAGCATTTTGTTCTTCAGCAGCCGCTGCAACATGTTGTGTACTTGCAGCAGCTTGTTCTGCAATCGATGAAGTATGTTCAACTACAGATATAATACTTTGAGCGTTAGTGTTCACTTGTTCAACGACAGTAGATACTTCTAGTGATTGAATTGCAATGCCCTTTATACTAGATTCAATCTCACTGAACGCTTGACCAGTTTGGTTGACGAGGTTTATCCCATCTCGAACAGCACTTGTACCAGCATTCATTGCTGTAATTGCTTTCGTAGATTCAACTTGCACTTCATTTATAATGTGATGTATCTTGTTAGCAGCACGACCAGACTCCTCCGCGAGTTTACGAACTTCATCAGCAACTACTGCAAAACCACGCCCATGCTCTCCAGCCCTAGCAGCCTCTATAGCTGCATTTAATGCCAATAAATTAGTTTGTTCAGCAATATCAGTTATTAATGAGACAATTTGTCCAATTTGGTTAGATTTTTCCCCAAATGCATCAAGGACAATTGAGGTTGCTTCTACCTTATCGTGAACGAGATTCATCTGTTCAACTGTTTGAGTAACGACTGCTGATCCTGATGTAGCTTTTTCTTTCGCAATTTCAGATGCTTGTGCAACTGATTGAATTGAAGCAGTTACCTCTGTCATTCCTTTAGAAATCTCATTTATCGCAGTTGAAGATTCTTTTGCACCAGTCATTTGCTGCTCTGCACCACTAGTAATTTCTTGAATATCGTTAGAAATTTGTTCACTAGCTCTACTAGTTTGTTCAGCACTTGCAGTAAGTTGTTGAGAGGATGCAGCAACCTGTTCAACGTTCTTTATCACACTGCGGATTAAATTTGCAACGTTCTTACCCATTACATTAAATGCAGTACCTAACTTACCAATTTCATCCTTAGTTTTCACTTGTAAAGGATCTATCGAGAAATCTCCTTTTGCAAGACTATCTAGTCCATACAATACATGTAATAATGGTTTTTTTATGCTTCTTCTTAAAACAAGTAACAATATAACTGTTATTACGATAATTGCTATCGATACAACAATTGCCAACAATCTCATTTGTTTAAAAACAGCTGTACTTTCCTCGCTTGCTTTTATCGCTTCATCTTTGTTAATGGCTAATAATTTCTCAATATATACGTTTGTGTTATTAAAAATTTTACTAGCAGTGTTTACCATTTCATTAATTTCATCGATATCCTGGTTGTCTCCCATCTCGTCTATTCTATCGATAAAATCATAATGAAAGTTGATGTATTTTTCCCACAATGACACAAATTCACTAAACAATCTATTTTCTTCAATTAACAGACCTTTATTTTGATACAACTCAATTTCTTCGCCTATTTTCTCAATCGTATAATCCATTTTATTTATTATGTTTTTTTCTTGTTTATTTATATATGTAAGTTCTAATCTGAATAAATGCTCCTTCATATAATTCAATTTATTAATTGATTCGACACTAGGCAACCACTTTGTCGTGATTTTTTCTGTTTTTTCATTCATTTGTTGTTGTTGATAAATACCTAGACCTCCAACAAAGAACAATCCTACTATTATAACTGCAAATGATAATGTGAGCTTTTTTCCAACTGAATTCATGATAGCCCCCCACGCTACTTTAATGTAATATCTACCTTTAATAATAAAGAATTCCAGTTAGTTTTGTCTATAAAATTTAGGTATCTTTTGTATGTAAGAGGTTTTTCCATCACTATTTTCCTATTAAATTTTTGCTTTTTCGTACTAAGAGCTAATTATGAATAAACTATTGTTCCTACCATCTTTTCTTATGAAAAGATGGTAATAATCATATATAACATAAGCAACTGCTCAAATATGTAAAAAAGAGAACAATTCAATACAAATTTTATTCTAAAAATAAATAAGGCTTACTCATTCTTTTAAAGAACAAGTAAGCGGATACTTCAGCTAATTATATTTTATTTGTAAAAGTTCTTATATAATGAGCGTACTGCTCTGTCGACAGCTGATGCTTTAACCCCAAACATCATGCTCACCTCAGAAGACCCTTGGTTGATCATTTCAATATTCACTTCAGCTTTAGCAAATGCTTCAGTAGCTTTTGAGGCTATACCTATACTATGATTCATACCTTCACCAACAACCATAATCATAGCTAAATTTCTCTCAATAGATATATCGTCTACGTGCAATTCTGTTTGAATTCTGTCTAGCAACTTATCTTCTTTTAATCCATCTAGCTGATGCTCGCGTAATATTATTGACATATTATCAATTCCCGAAGGAGTATGTTCATACGACACACCTTCATCTTCCAGAATTTGCAACAACCTTCTCCCAAAACCTATTTCTCTATTCATTAAAAATTTACTCACAAAAATACTACAAAACCCTGTATCACTAGCAATCCCAACAACTGGATTTTCACCAATTTCTCTTTCAGATAAAATGAGTGTGCCTTCTGCTTCAGGATTATTCGTATTCTTTACACAAACCGGTATTTTAGCCTTAAATACTGGCTGTAATGCCTCGTCATGAAAGACCGAAAAGCCAGCATAAGATAGTTCACGCATTTCACGGTATGATAATTCTTTTATGTCTTTCGGTTGATTAACAATATTTGGATTTACACAATATATAGAATCAACATCAGTAAAGTTTTCATAAAGATCTGCATGGACGCCAGCCGCAACAATAGCCCCAGTTATATCTGATCCACCTCTAGAGAATGTAACTAATTGTCCTTTAGGAGAGTAACCAAAAAAACCTGGTATGATTAAAAATCCACTTCTGTTCCTAAGTTTGTATAAATTTTCGTATGATTCAGGTAAAATATTTGCGTTTCCCGGCTCCTCACTCACAATAATCCCTGCTTCTTTCGGATTAACATAATTTGCCTCAAAGCCTAAGTGATCCAAATAATATGCCATTAGCTTTGCGTTATTGTCTTCACCACTCGCTTTTATTCTATCTAAAAATTGCTCATCATCATCTTGATAAGATTCAATTACATTTTTAATACTCTTTTCAATTTCTGAAACAATATTACTTGATAACTCTAGACCTGCAGCTATCTCAGCATATCGCTGTAAAATTGCAGCTTGAGCATCTTCATACGTGTCTCTCTCTATAACTTTTTCTGCTAGTGTAATTAGCATATCAGTCATTTTAGTATCTTCCTTATGCCTCTTGCCAGGAGCAGAAACTACGACAAACTTTCTCTGTACGTCTGCTGTTATTATTGAAGCTACCTTTCTAAATTGCTCAGCACTCGCTACTGAACTACCACCAAATTTTGCCACTTTCATCTTCATTAACACCTTTCCATCAAGTTAATCATTGCATTAACGCATTAATTTGTTTAAATTTTTATAATATTTTATACTACCACATTTTCACCCTTTTTTGTCAGTATAAAAAATTCCAAATTGTTTAACTACACCTTTTTTGAGTTTACTATCCCTTTATCCAAGGCTGTTTTCGTTTCTTCATTAGTTATAAGCACATACACGCCTTAACGTTAGGAGCATTTTTTCTACTTTTAAAATTATTGAGGTCTCAGAGTAAAAATAGTAACAAAGTTTGCAACAAAAGACTTATCTAAATATATATTGTGTTTCATTTTCTAACTACTCTATTACACTATTAAACAGAAATCAATTTCAATCATGTAGCGTTTAGTTTTTTAAAGAAAAAATGAATTTACAGAAATACATAAGCTATAACACATTTATCACATATTGTTTTGTTAACATCTAGTCAAGGTAGTAAACACCAATGCTCATTTTTTAATAAGCTTTATGAACAATAATCAGCATTGAGCAGCACAAATCAATGATTCATTCTTAAAAAAATATGTATATTAACATATCATACTAAACAATTTGGAGGAAATTTTAATGAAAAAACTTAGAGCCTTAACATTAGCAGGTGCAATTACATTGAGCGGACTAACTACAAACAATGTACTTGCAAACAGTGAAGAGCAAACTGACACATCGAAAGTTATTTACTCTGAAACAACAAGCAAAGAGACAAAACATGAAGATGATAAAAAACAATCTAATGCAAATATGTCAGCGGTAAATATTGACGCTAATAATATTCCACTTGAAACAATGAAAAAAATAATGAATACAGTCGACGAAGAAAACGAAAGTTCAATACATGAGACAATACAAGATTTAGGGATATCTATACTTATAGATAATGGGGTTTTCAAATCACCTGACGATCGCCACCTCTATGAACTTAATCAAAGTGAATTATTCACATTATTAGAATCAGTTTATTTGCAGAAAGAGGTATCAATATGAATAAAAATAAAAAAATGTATATATACGAAGTAATGTCGAAAAAGAAATCAGAGGATAAAAAGCTAGAATCCGATCAAATACGTTATCAACGGAAAATTATTCTTGAAGAAGCAAAGGATTATGGTGAAAATGGAAGAAACTACGATTTTCGATGACTAGCAATAAGGAGTTGTCTCAAACTAATTGCGCTCGTTCAATAAAACTAAAATCTAAACAGGTGGAGAGTGTACTCCACCTGTTTGAACAACTCCATATGTGTGGCACTTTTTCTTCTTGGATAGATGAAAACTCTGTATAGCTTCGTATTCTAATTTTACAAAATTATCACGTTGATTTTCAAATTGTTGTACAACCATGTTTCGAAGTATAGATGATCATTGTACTTACGTCATTCATCTTCTAGCTTGAGATTTTAAAGCATTACCATATCATTCGTTTACTCAGAATATAAATGATGTCCTAACTTAATCTGTTCATCAATGTTTTTCAAAATCAGAAACAAACAATATATGATTACAACGTTAAACAATGGAAATAGTATAATCTCACTAATACTAACGTGGACACCTGATAATAATTGACTAATAATCATTCCTGTAATTGCAGTTAGCATTGTGATTCCTTTAACAGTTACGATTGATGCAAGTAAATAACCGAAAGAATTTTTTCGTAGTACTAAATAACCTGATAAAATTGAAATTGGTACAAGAAATCCAAGATCAAGTGCTTGTATCACTAATGTGTTATAGTGTTCCAAGCCAATAGGTATTGAATTGTCAATAAGAGCGGGCACAATCCTACCTAGCCACATCAATCCAACTGCTACACCTATGAATAATAAAAATCCACCTACAAACTTTGTGGGAAACTGGTTATCGAAAACGGAAGAGCTTAGCTTTTTCAAATCAAATGACGTCATGGCGAGTGTAAATGCAAAAAACGCCGCTGACATCAAAAGTACATATATAAGAAAAAATGGATTATACATCGATAGAAAAGAATACGAAGTATACGTATATAAAAAATACCCTAAAGTACCTGTGAGTAAAATATCACCTTTTAATAGTCCCTTCCTAGACATATATAGAGATATAATAAGTAAAGGAATACCTACTACTATCGTCACGATATCTTGTGCAATTGCCTGTGACGCTATGGATATAGAATCATATTGATACAACCCATTTCCTTGTACAGTTACTGTTTCCCCACGTACAGACATAAATTCAAACTGACCTGGTCCTTGATTTGAGAAAACACCATAAACAGACGAAATCAATGATAAGACTATAATAAGTATAACGAGCATCTTAATTAACTTTGCGTGCTTCATATTAGCTCCACTCCCCCATTATGAATGATATGCATATTTCCACCAGAGTTCGCAGTTTAATATATTTCATTGTTTAGCACAAAATCTCTCTACTATATTTTACCTTATGATGACCTATACGTTCAGTCTATCTAATGACAACTTTATGAATGCTCTTTTTGTAACCTTCTAACTAGAACTTCTAGTGGAGGCTTAACAGCTTGTTCTCATTTTTTATAAGTAAGAATGCTTTGAACTCTAATTGAATAAGTATGTATTTCTTAGGACAAAACAACTTTAGTAAAAAAGTTGAAGTAAAAATGAATCTCTTTTTGCAGTTAATCGTATTAATTATTATAGGAATTCAAAATCACGATTCCATTATAAGGAGGAATTATGAATGATTGTAACAACAACAAATTCGTTAGAAGGTAAGAAAATTGAATCGTATTTAGGTATCGTCACAGCTGAGGCTATTATGGGTGCTAACGTCGTCCGAGACTTTTTAGCAAGTGTAACAGACATCATTGGCGGTAGAAGTGGGACATATGAGAGTAAGTTAGCTGAAGGACGTCGTGCGGCAATTGCTGAAATGGAAGGAAAAGCAAAGCAGTTAGGTGCTGATGCGGTAATTGCTGTAGACTTAGACTTTGAAACACTAAGAGATGGAATGATGATGGTTGTTGCTACAGGTACTGCAGTGAAATTTGCTAAATAGTACTTTTTATATAGCTCTTTTCATATGCTTTGATCTATTGTAATAAAATCATTAATAAAGAAGTACCAAGTAAATATAAAGCAAAAGAGGCTGGGACAAAACCCACCTCTGAAATGAAAAAGCCGTTGAAATTTTACTCGTTGTAAA